>NZ_JBFTLU010000016.1:0-24371 GCF_056396605.1 Pseudomonas sp. 05T35 | reverse complement strand
GACCTGGATGATCCGCTCAGGCTCGCGCCCGGCCAGTTGCAGCACCGAGGCGCAATCCTGGCGGTGAATGCTGACACCGCGGCCCTGGGTGATGTAGCCGACGATCGCATCGCCCGGCAACGGCTGGCAGCAGCCGGCCATTTGGGTCATCAGGTTGCCGACGCCCTGGATCTGGATGTCGCCGCGTTTACCCGGCTTGTAGCCAGTGGCTTTGCGCGGGATCAGTTCCAGCTGTTCGTTGCCGCGTTCCGGCTCGACCAGTTGCTGTGCCAGGTTGACCAGTTGCRCCAGGCGCAAATCGCCGGCCCCCAAGGCGGCAAACATGTCCTCGGCGGTTTTCATGTTGGCCTTGTCGGCCAGCTTTTCGAAATCCACCTGCGGCAGACCGAGACGATTGAGTTCGCGCTCGAACAGGGTTTTACCCGCCGCGACGTTCTGGTCGCGCGCCTGCAATTTGAACCAGTGAACGATTTTCGCCCGCGCCCGCGAGGTGGTGATGTAACCCAGGTTCGGGTTCAGCCAGTCGCGGCTCGGCGTGCCGTGCTTGCTGGTGATGATCTCGACCTGCTCACCGGTCTGCAGGCTGTAGTTGAGCGGAACGATCCGCCCGTTGATCTTCGCACCCCGGCAGTTGTGACCGATTTCGGTGTGTACGCGGTAGGCGAAGTCCAGCGGTGTGGCGCCTTTTGGCAAGTCGATCGCATGACCGTCGGGGGTGAAGATGTACACCCGATCCGGCTCGATATCGACCCGCAGCTGTTCCGCCAGGCCACCGATATCGCCCAGTTCTTCGTGCCACTCGAGCACCTGACGCAGCCAGGAGATTTTCTCTTCGTAGTGATTGGAGCCGGATTTGACGTCGGTGCCCTTGTAGCGCCAGTGCGCGCAAACGCCCAGCTCGGCCTCTTCGTGCATCGCGTGGGTGCGGATCTGTACTTCCAGCACCTTGCCTTCAGGGCCGATGACCGCAGTGTGCAGCGAGCGGTAGCCGTTCTCTTTCGGGTTGGCGATGTAGTCGTCGAACTCTTTCGGGATGTGCCGCCACAACGTGTGGACGATGCCCAGCGCGGTGTAGCAATCGCGCATTTCCGGCACCAGCACGCGCACCGCACGCACGTCGTAGATCTGGCTGAACTCCAGACCCTTGCGCTGCATTTTGCGCCAGATCGAATAGATGTGTTTGGCCCGGCCGCTGATGTCGGCATCGACGCCGGTGGCCTGCAATTCGGCCTGCAGCTGATTCATCACATCACTGATGAACCGCTCGCGATCAAGGCGCCGCTCGTGCAGCAACTTGGCGATCTGCTTGTATTGTTCAGGCTCCAGGTAACGGAAGGACAAGTCCTCCAGTTCCCATTTGATATGACCGATGCCAAGACGGTGAGCCAGCGGCGCATAGATGTCGAAGACTTCCCGGGCGACCCGGTTGCGCTTTTCGTCATCGGCGGTTTTCACCGCACGGATCGCGCAGGTGCGCTCGGCCAGTTTGATCAGCGCAACGCGAACGTCGTCGACCATGGCCACGAGCATCTTGCGCAGGTTTTCCACCTGGCCCTGAGAGCCCAGCACCAACGATTGGCGCGGGCTCAGGCTGGCGCTGATGGCCGCCATGCGCTGCACGCCGTCGATCAGTTTGGCGACCACCGGACCAAAGCGCTGGCTGACGGCCGGCAGCTGGATATGGCCTTCGCGTACGCCACGGTAAAGAATTGCCGCGACCAGTGAATCCTGATCGAGCTTGAGGTCGGCGAGAATCTCTGCGATCTCAAGGCCCGTACGAAAACTCGACGTGCCTTCGGACCAGAGATTCTTCGCCGCTTTGTCTTGTTGTTCGGCCTGACGAGCGAACTCGCAGGCTTCTTTCAAGGCTTCGCGATCCAGTGCCGGATCGACACTGACCGCATGATCGAGCCAAGCCTCGAGATTGATACTGCCGTCGGTATTGATCGGCTGGTGTGCTCTCACCTGTACCATCTTGCTTACCTTCCCTACGACGCAGATTCAATGCGTCAAATCGCTGACCTTCGGTGCTCATGCGCCCTTGCCGGGCTGAACGGCTGATGCATGAGCGGTCTGGTCGGACCAGACGAGCCATCCTAGCTCGCTTCAAATAACGCCATGRCCTCGACATGTGCCGTCTGAGGAAACATATCGAGGATCCCGGCACGTTTTAACCGGTAGCCCTGCTTGATCAATTCGACCGTGTCGCGGGCCAAAGTTGCCGGGTTGCACGACACATAAACCAAGCGCTTGGCACCCAGCGATGCGAGTGTGCGCACCACCTCGAAAGCACCGTCGCGCGGTGGGTCCAAGAGTACCGCAGAAAAGCCCTCGCTGGCMCATTTGGCATCAGCTAAAGGCTGGGATAAATCGGCCTGAAAAAACTTCGCGTTATGCAGATTGTTGCTAGCGGCATTCGCGCAAGCGCGCTCGACCATGGTCTGCACGCCTTCCACCGCCACCACTTCACGGACTTTCTGCGCCAGCGGCAAGGCAAAGTTACCCAGGCCGCAGAACAGATCGAGCACGCGCTCGTCAGCGGCAGGCTTCAGCCATTCCAGCGCCTGGGCGACCATCGCTTCGTTGACCCCGGCGTTCACCTGAATGAAGTCACCCGGGCGATACGCCAGTTCAAGATTCCATTGCTCAAGTCGGTAACCCAGTGCCTGATCGGCATCGACCGGTTGCGGTTCGCCTTCGCCATGCAGCCACAATTGGGCGTCATGGAATGCACAGAATTCCTTGATAATGCTCAGGTCGTTTTCAGACAGTGGCGCCATGTGCCGCAGCAACAAGGCCTGAGATGAACCGGCGAACAATTCAACATGCCCCAACGCCTGAGGCTTGCTCAAACGCCGGAGCATTTCCGGCAAGCCGCTCATGATCGGCTGCAAGGGCTGTACCAGCACCGGGCAATCGTTGATACCGACGATGTCCTGGCTGCCGGCGGCACGAAAACCGACGTCGAGTTTTTTCGTCTTCACGTCCCAGCGCACCGCCACCCGGGCGCGACGTCGGTAAGCGAATTCAGGACCGCTCAAGGGGTCTGCCCACTGCTCGGGTTCGACACCCGCTACCCGCGACAACTGCTCGGCGAGCATGCGCTGTTTCAGGGCGAGTTGTTCGCTGTGGGGCAGATGCTGCACGCTGCAACCACCGCAGCGCCCGGCATGGGCGCACGGTGCCGGACGACGCATTTGATTGGCGACGAAGACGCGCTCGGTGCGTGCCTCGACAACTTTGCCATGGGCACCCAGGACGCGCGCCTCGACTTCTTCACCGGCCAAAGCACCGATGACGAACCAGGTACGACCTTCGAAAAACGCGATACCGCGACCGTCATTCGCCAGGCGCTCGATGGTCAAGCGCTGCTTTTTGCCGGTCGGGACTTGCGGGGCCTTGCTGCCGCCAGTGGGTTGGAAGCGCAGGCCTCTCTCTTGCTTGGCCATCAGTTGGGTGCGTCGAAAATGCCGGTCGACAAGTAACGGTCGCCACGGTCACAAATGATCGCGACCATCACCGCGTTTTCGACTTCCTTGGACAGGCGCAGCATCGCGGCTACAGCACCGCCCGAGGACACGCCACAGAAGATGCCTTCTTCACGCGCCAGACGACGGGTCACGTCTTCGGCTTCGCTTTGGGCCATGTCGACGATGCGGTCAACCCGATCGGCTTGATAGATCTTCGGCAGGTATTCCTGCGGCCAGCGACGGATACCCGGAATCGCCGAGCCTTCCATCGGTTGCAGGCCGACGATCTGCACGGCCGGATTCTGTTCTTTCAGGTAACGCGAGACACCCATGATGGTGCCCGTGGTGCCCATGGAACTGATGAAATGAGTAATGGTGCCCTGGGTCTGGCGCCAGATTTCCGGGCCGGTACCGGTGTAATGCGCCTCGGGGTTGTCGCCGTTGGCGAACTGGTCGAGCACCTTGCCACGGCCTTCAGCCTGCATGCGCTCGGCGAGGTCGCGAGCACCTTCCATGCCCTCTTCCTTGCTGACCAGAATCAGCTCGGCACCATAGGCGGTCATCGCGGCCTTGCGCTCGGCGCTGGAGTTGTCGGGCATGATCAGGATCATCTTGTAACCCTTGATCGCCGCGGCCATGGCCAGGGCAATCCCGGTGTTGCCGGAGGTCGCCTCGATCAGCGTATCGCCAGCATGGATCTGCCCACGCAGTTCGGCACGGGTGATCATCGACAGCGCCGGACGGTCCTTGACCGAACCCGCCGGGTTATTACCCTCGAGCTTGAGCAGCAGGGTGTTGCTGGTGGCGCCGGGCAGGCGCTGCAAACGAACCAGCGGAGTGTTGCCGACGCAATCGGCGATGGTGGGGTACTGCAAGGTCATGGCGTATTCGCAATCCAGACTGCGGGGGCGACCATCATACCGGCAAACGTGCGCAGGCCATATCACGCAAAGTGTGGTGCTTATGGCTTATGGGAATAAGCGCTGGTTTTGTGGTGGTTTGAGATTGCCATCGCGAGCAGGCTCGCTCCCACAGGGGATCGGGGGGGACTCACTCTTTTTGCGACTGGAACCGTACCAATGTGGGAGCGAGCCTGCTCGCGAAGGCGTCGTCACTGACACCATCAAGATCAGCCAACAACCGCATATTCAGCCGCAACCCTGCCCCCGTATTCTCCGCCCACAAGCGCCCACCCTGACGCTGCACCGCGTTGCGCGCGATGCTCAGCCCCAGGCCAAAGCCGCCATTGCCGGGGCGTAAGCCGTCGAGTCGGGTGAACGGGTCGAACATACGCTCCAGGTCGTCTTCGGCGACACCGCCGCCCTGATCTTCGAGCCACAGCAGCCAGTAATCGCCGTCGCGCCGGCCATCGAGGCGAACGCTGCCACCGACCGGAGAATGGCGGATGGCATTGCGCAGGATGTTTTCCAGTGCCTGGGCCAAGGTATTCAGATGGCCGCGAACCCGGCACGAAGCCTCCACTGCGCAGTGCAGTTGCCCAGTGGGCCAGCCGCTTTCATAGCAGGCGTTTTCCGTGAGCATTTCCCAAAGCGCCTGTATCTGGATGGCCTCGTCCGGTAATGGCGAGTGCTCCGTGTCGAGCCAGGCCAGTTGCAGAGTGTCTTCTACCAACCGTTGCATGCCATCGACTTCGCGACTGACGCGTTCGCGTAGTTGCAGCAGATCCTCTTCGCCTTCGCTGGCAACGCGTAGACGGCTCAACGATGTGCGCAGTTCATGAGACAAGTCGCGCAGCAGTTGCTGCTGCACAGCCACGGCGGTTTGCCGGCGTTCGGGCATTTGCTCGAAAGCGCGGGCCTGTTCATCAAGGTTGTTCAAAGGCACCACCCGCTCAGACCACTTCATCAATGGCACTCATTACATAACCCTTGCCCCAGACCGTGCGCACTTCGCGTTCGCCGTAGCCGATGGCCTTGAGTTTGCGGCGGATCTGGCTGATGTGCATGTCCAGGCTGCGGTCGTGGGGCGCGTAGCCGCGCTGCAACACCTGCTGATAAAGGAAGGCCTTGCCGAGCACCTCATCGCCATTGCGGTTCAGGGTTTCCAGCAGCCGGTATTCGCTGCGAGTCAGCCCGGCCCACTGCTCACCATAATGAACATCACACCGTTCATCGTCGAAACGCAGGTTGTGAACCTCGCCGTTGAACACTGGCAATGTATGTCGACGGTCCAGGGCCACCCGCCGCAGGATGGCTTCGATGCGCACCCGCAATTCAACCATGCTGAAAGGCTTGGGCAGATAGTCGTCGGCACCCAGGCGAAAACCGCTGATGCGATCCGCTTCCGCGCCCAATGCCGACATCAGCAGCACCGGGATGGAATCGCGGGTCCGCAGGTCGGTCAATACCGCCAGGCCATCCATGCCTGGCAGCACAATATCCATCAGTACGATATCGAAGGTCTGCTCACGAGCAATTGCCAACCCGTCCTCGCCGTTCTGGCACCAGGTCACCTGAAAACCACTGCGCCCCAGATGTTCATGAACATGTGCCCCCAGTACAAGGTCGTCTTCAATCGCCAGGATACGAGGGGGGCCATCAGATACGGGAGTCATTAGCTTCTGCAAGTCATTCTCAATCACTGATTATTCAAGATTGCCCGACTGTGAGCAACCCGCGACTTTCGTCGCAGCCCCCGGCAACGTTCAAACCGTCACAAAGCTCTGGATAATTTGCCGGGATTGCCCGCCAGCAAATCGCTACACTGCGCGGGTAGCGCGTGCCGGATGCACGCACAGTCATCTATAAACAGCGTGATAGCAGGAGAGTGACGTGCTGAAGAAACTGGGGATCAAAGGTCGCGTATTGTTGTTGACCTTGTTGCCGACCAGCCTGATGGCCTTGGTTCTGGGCGGCTACTTCACCTGGATGCAACAGTCCGACCTGCAAACCCAACTTCTGCAACGCGGCGAAATGATCGCCGAACAGCTGGCACCTCTGGTCGCCCCGGCCATGGGCCACAAGAATGACGACCTGCTGGAACGCATCGCAACCCAGTCACTGGAGCAACCGGACGTGCGCGCCGTGTCGTTCCTGGCGCCGGACCGCACGCAACTGGCGCACGCCGGGCCGCTGATGCTCAACCAGCCGCCCACCGGCGACAGCGCGCATATGCTGCAACGCACCGGCAACGACGCCACCCGTTACCTGCTGCCGGTGTTTGGCAGGCATCGCAACCTGGCCGGCGAGCTGATCCCCGATGAATCCGATCGCTTGCTGGGCTGGGTCGAGCTGGAACTCTCCCACAACGGCATGTTGCTGCGCGGTTACCGCAGCCTGTTTGCCAGCGTGCTGTTGATCGCCGCAGGCCTGGTCGGCACCGCGCTGCTGGCATTGCGTATGGGCCGCACCATCAATACACMGCTGAACCTGATCAAGCAGGCCGTGGCACAACTCAAGGACGGCCATCTCGAAACCCGCCTGCCCCCGCTTGGCAGCCAGGAACTGGACGAGTTGGCCTCGGGTATCAACCGCATGGCCAGTACCCTGCAAAACGCCCAGGAAGAATTGCAACACAGCATCGATCAGGCCACGGAAGACGTCCGGCAGAACCTGGAAACCATCGAGATCCAGAACATCGAGCTGGACCTGGCGCGCAAGGAAGCCCTGGAAGCGAGCCGGATCAAGTCCGAGTTCCTCGCCAACATGAGCCACGAGATTCGCACGCCGCTCAACGGTATCCTCGGCTTTACCCACTTGCTGCAAAAAAGCGAACTGACGCCGCGTCAGCTCGACTACCTGGGCACGATCGAAAAGTCCGCCGACAGCCTGCTGGGAATCATCAACGAGATTCTCGACTTCTCGAAAATCGAGGCCGGCAAACTGGTACTCGACAGTATTCCGTTCAACCTGCGCGATCTGCTCCAGGACACCCTGACCATCCTCGCCCCGGCCGCCCACGCCAAACAGCTCGAACTGGTCAGCCTGGTGTACCGCGACACCCCGCTGTCGCTGGTCGGCGACCCGCTGCGGCTCAAGCAGATCCTGACCAACCTTGTGAGTAACGCGATCAAGTTCACCCGCGAAGGCACCATCGTCGCCCGCGCCATGCTTGAAGAAGAACACGAAGACAGCGTGCAACTGCGCATCAGCATTCAAGACACTGGCATCGGCCTGTCGAATCAGGACGTACGCGCGTTGTTTCAGGCCTTCAGCCAGGCCGACAACTCGTTGTCGCGGCAACCGGGCGGTACCGGCCTGGGGTTGGTGATTTCCAAGCGATTGATCGAACAGATGGGTGGCGAGATTGGGGTCGACAGCACGCCGGGCGAAGGCTCGGAATTCTGGATCAGCCTGAGCCTGCCGAAAACCCGCGACGATGCCGAAGACCTGCCAGGACCACCGTTGCTCGGACGGCGCGTTGCGGTGCTGGAAAACCACGAGCTGGCACGCCAGGCCTTGCAGCATCAGCTGGAAGACTGCGGCCTTGAAGTGACCCCGTTCAACACCTTGGAAAGCCTGACAAACGGCGTCACGGGCGCGCATCAGACCGAGCAGGCGATCGACCTTGCCGTGCTCGGCATCACCTCCAACGACATGCCGCCGGAGCGGCTGAATCAGCATATCTGGGACCTCGAACACCTGGGTTGCAAAGTGCTGGTGCTGTGCCCGACCACCGAACAGACGCTGTTTCATCTCTCGGTGCCCAACCCTCACAGCCAGTTACAGGCCAAACCGGCCTGCACCCGCAAGTTGCGTCGGGCGCTGTCGGACCTGGTCAACCCGCGCCAGTTGCGCAACGAACCGGGCGAGCCGGTTTCCAGCCGCGCGCCCAAAGTGCTCTGCGTCGACGATAACCCGGCCAACCTGCTGCTGGTGCAGACACTGCTCGAAGACATGGGCGCCAAGGTACTGGCAGTCGAAAGCGGTTACGCGGCGATCAAGGCGGTGCAGACCGAAGCCTTCGACCTGGTGCTGATGGACGTGCAGATGCCAGGCATGGACGGACGCCAGAGCACCGAAGCGATTCGCCAATGGGAAAGTGAACGGCATTGCACGCCGTTGCCGATCGTCGCCCTCACCGCGCATGCGATGGCCAACGAAAAACGCGCCTTGCTGCAAAGCGGCATGGACGATTACCTGACCAAACCGATCAGCGAACGCCAACTGGCGCAGGTGGTGTTGAAGTGGACCGGGCTGGCCCTGCGTAACCACGGTCCGGAGCGGGCCGACGTTTATGGCAGCAACAGCGACCTGCTGGTGCTCGATCCCGATGAAGGCCTGCGCCTGGCGGCCGGCAAAGCCGATCTGGCAGCCGACATGCTGGCGATGTTGCTGGCCTCGCTGGAAGCTGATCGCGAGGCGATTCGCGTCGCTCGTGAAAGCAATGACCAGAATGCCCTGATCGAACGGGTCCACCGTCTGCACGGGGCGACACGCTATTGCGGCGTTCCGCAGTTGCGTGCGGCCTGTCAGCGCAGTGAAACCCTGCTCAAGCAACAAGACCCCAAAGCCGTCATGGCACTGGAAGAGCTTGAGCGGGCGATCAACCGCCTGGCCTCGCAAGCGCGTATTGGCGCTTGACCCAGCGCAATAGCGTGGTGGGCGTTGAGGGTTAAACTCAATCCACTACCCCTACCCGTAGCAACTRCCGAAGGCTGCTACGGATACGGATACGGATACGGGTGAAACTTCCAGGAGGACACGATGCGCACGATTCTCTTCAGCAGCCAGACGTACGACCGCGAGAGTTTTCTCGCCGCCAAAGTGCCCGCCGGTATCGAGTTGCACTTCCAGCCCGCGCGCCTGAGCCTGGACACGGCGGCGCTGGCCGAGCGGCATGAAGTGGTCTGCGCCTTTATCAATGACGACCTCAGCGCGCCGGTGCTCGAACAACTGGCCGCTGGCGGTACGCGCCTGATCGCCCTGCGCTCGGCCGGTTACAACCACGTTGACCTGGCTTGCGCGAAACGCCTGGGTTTGAGCATCGTCCGCGTGCCGGCCTACTCGCCTCATGCGGTGGCCGAACACGCAGTGGCGTTGATCCTGGCACTGAACCGACGTCTGCACCGCGCCTACAACCGGACCCGCGAAGGCGATTTCAGCCTGCACGGGCTGACCGGTTTCGACCTGTTCGGCAAAACCGTCGGCGTGGTAGGCACCGGCCAGATCGGCGCCGTCTTCGCGAAAATCATGGCCGGGTTTGGCTGCAAGCTGCTGGCTTACGACCCCTTCCCCAATCCGCAAGTCCAGGCGCTCGGTGTCCGTTACCTGCCATTGCCGGAGCTGTTGGCCGAAGCGCAGATCATCAGCCTGCATTGTCCGCTGACCGCCGAAAGCAAACACCTGATCAACAGCCAGTCGCTGGCACATCTGCAACCCGGCGCCATGCTGATCAACACCGGGCGTGGCGGACTGGTGGACACACCCGCGCTGATCGACGCACTGAAAAGCGGTCAATTGGGGTATCTGGGGCTGGACGTCTATGAAGAGGAAGCCCAACTGTTCTTCGAAGACCGCTCCGACCGGCCGCTGCAAGACGACGTGTTGGCGCGGCTGTTGACCTTCCCTAACGTGATCATCACCGCGCACCAGGCCTTCCTGACCCACGAAGCATTGGCCGCAATCGCCACGACCACCTTGCAGAACATCACCGATTGGGCCGCTGGCACACCTCACAATCAGGTCGAAAGCTGATTTGGCCTGATCGAAGGTCGCAACCATGGAGCATGCCCGATTCTTTCGCGTGCTAGCATACCGCGCATATTTGGAGGACCCATGGTCGAACACGATTTCCGCTACAGCCTGATGAACCCGCAACACACCCTCACCGAATGCCGCGCGTTGACGCCGGGGCGTTATCAAGTCACCGGCAACGGCGGCTCGATACGCGCCGATGACGTGTTGTTGGTCACCCTCAAAGGCAGCAAGGACTTGTCCATGCGCCTGACCGTTGAAAACGTTCGTCACCTGCTCAAGCCCATGGGCCAATGGGTTGCCGTGGCCAGTGGTCCGGTGTTTGGTGAACTGGCGATCCACAACTGGCAAGTGAACTGCGACAGCTGTGCCAAAGAGCTGAAATTCGAGTTCGCGGTCGACGCCAAGCTGGGTAACAAGGCCGAAAAACCGGCCGCCACCGCACGGATTGCCGAACTGGGCTGGACCACCGCCAGCGAGAAGCACCTGTGCCCGAAATGCCAGGAGCCCGTGTAATGAAACACCTCGTTCTGGCCGCGATGGTGGGCGCCAGTCTGCTGGGCTGCGCCGCTGAGCCGGTGCAACTGCAGCAGGATCACAGCTATGTGCTGGAGTGGATCGGCGAACGCCCGCTGATCGACTACAGCCACCTGACCATCACTTTGGGTGAAGACGGTCGCGCTTATGGCAATGGTGGCTGCAACCACTGGTTCGCGCCCTACACGCTGGACGGCGACAAACTGAGCTTCGGCAAAGTCGGCAGCACCCGCAAAATGTGCGCCCCGGCCTTGATGGAACAGGAAAAACGCTTCCTGCAAGCGCTGGAATCCGTGCAGCGCTGGGACATCTCGCCGATCGAGCAAATACGCTTCTGGCCCGCCGAAGGCAAGCCGCTGCGCTGGTGGCTTGAAGAGGGTTAAACCCCTCGATTGCACCTGTGGCGAGGGGGTTTTCCCCCTCGCCACAAGTAGTCGTCACATCGCCTGCAACGCCTTGAGTTTCGCCATCACCCCCGCCGCCGTCTGCTCACCCATCAACTGTTCGCGCACCTTGCCCTTGTCATCGATGATGTAAGTCACCGGCAGCGCCTCGCTGCGCGGCAATTCGAAGCGGTCGGCCGGGTCCTGGGCCAGCACGGTGAACGTAATCCCGAGCTTTTCACTGGCGCTCTTGAGTTCTTCGCCCTGCACATTGTCGAAATTGACCCCGAACACACTGATCTTCTGACCTTTGAGCTGTTCAGCCAACACGTTCAATTGCGGAATTTCGGTACGGCACGGGCTACACCACTCGGCCCAGTAATTAAGCACAAACCATCGGCCATCCAACCGCTCGGACGCCACTTTCTGTCCCAGTTGGTCGGTGCCGTAGTCATAGCCGCAGCCGCCAAGCAGCAAGGTTGCGAAGAGGGCCAATGCTGCTGTCAGTCGCCTTGTCATGGGATCATCCTTACTCAAAAAAAACAGGTTCTGCTGCGACCCATCGCCTCCCAAGGTTCAGGACTGCTCGCTGCACAGGTAGAATAGCCGCCACCTTACGCAAGATGCGAACCGCACATGACCGATCTGACGCTTTATCACAACCCGCGCTGCTCGAAATCCCGCGGTGCGCTGGAACTGCTGGAAGCCCGTGGCCTGACGCCAACCGTGGTCCGCTACCTGGAAACCCCGCTGAACGCCGCGCAGCTGCAAAGCTTGTTGGGCAAACTCGGCATCAGCGCCCGCCAATTGCTGCGCACCGGCGAAGACGAATTCAAAGCCCTGAACCTGGCTGACAGCAGCCTGAGCGAAGCGCAATTGATCGCCGCCATCGCCGAGCATCCGAAACTCATGGAGCGACCGATTCTCGAAGTCGGCGACAAAGCCGTCATCGGCCGTCCGATAGAGAACCTGCTGGAGATTCTGCCGTGAGTGCGCCGTACATTCTGGTTCTGTATTACAGCCGCAGCGGCTCGACCAATGAAATGGCCCGACAGATTGCCCGTGGCGTGGAACAGGCCGGGATGGAAGCGCGCCTGCGCACGGTGCCGGCGATCTCCAGCGAATGCGAGGCGGTGTCGCCGGACATTCCCGACGAAGGCGCGCTGTATGCCAGCCTCGACGACCTGAAAAACTGCGCGGGCCTGGCCCTTGGCAGCCCGACCCGCTTCGGCAACATGGCGGCGCCGCTGAAGTACTTCCTCGACGGCACCAGCAACCTGTGGCTGACCGGCGCACTGGTGGGCAAACCGGCCGGGGTCTTCACCTCGACGGCCAGCCTGCACGGCGGCCAGGAAACCACCTTGCTGTCGATGATGTTGCCATTGCTGCACCACGGCATGCTGATCACCGGCCTGCCCTACAGCGAATCGGCATTGCTGGAGACCCGCGGTGGCGGCACGCCTTACGGCGCCAGCCATCATGCCGGTGCTGACGGCAAAAGCGGCTTGAACGAGCATGAAGTCGCCTTGTGCCGGGCCCTGGGTCTGCGCTTGGCCAAAACCGCCCTGAAACTGGAGCACTAACGTGGCCAAAAAGCCCAAGGTGCTGCCCTCCATCGATTGGCTCGAACCGCGAGTTCGGGCGATGCGCGTCATCAGCCTGCTGTGCTACTTCGGCCTGGCAGGATTGCTCTGCGCCTATTACCTGCTGATCGCCGACCTGCATGGTGCACGGCCGTGGGTCATCCTGCTGATTGAACTGGTGCCCTTGTTGTTGCTGGCACCGGGCATGCTCAGCGGCAGCCCGCGCGGGCATTCATGGATGTGCTTTGTGGTGAACCTGTATTTCATCAAGGGCGCGACTGCCGCGTTCGACCCGAATCGACAGGTGTTTGGTCTGCTGGAAATGGCCGCGAGCCTGGCGGTGTTCTGCTCGGCGCTGCTGTATGTGCGCTGGCGGTTTCAGTTGAACCGTAAGCTGGCCGGCGAAGGCGAGATCTCCGTCGCCTGACACACCGCCATCGCGAGCAGGCTCGCTCCCACACTGGATCTGCGTCGTTCACAAATCCCCTGTGGGAGCGAGCCTGCTCGCGATGAAGGCGCCTCGGTTTCAATGATTGACGGTGTAAGCCAGCATCATCGAAATCTGACACATCGGCCGGCCACTCTCGGCGTGCCATTGGTTGAAGGCGTTCTGCACCGTCGCCAGATCGCGCAGGCTGGTCGGCACCTTGTCGATGATCTCTTGCGCATTCAATGCCGCGACCACGTCATAACTCGGCACGAAGGTGTCCTTGCCGACCATCCGCAGAAACCGCGGTGCCGATAACCCGCCCAATTGATGCCCGTGTTTGGCCAGGTACTTCCACAGACCAACGATGTCGGTCACCGGCCATTCGGCGATCAACTCGCCAAAGCTGCCCTTCTCTTTCGCCACGTCCAGGATGAACTACGCGTTGCGCGGCACGCTCTTGAGCTTGCCCAGGTGGCGGATGATCCGTGCGTCCTGCATCAGGCGCTCAAGGTGCTCGGCGCCCATCAGCACGACCTTTTCCGGATCGAACCCGAAGAACACCTCTTCGAATGCCGGCCACTTGGCGTCCACCAGGCTGTGCTTGAGGCCTGCGCGAAAGACCCGCAATGCCAAGGTCGACAGGTATCGATCATCGCTGATCTGGCGCAGTTGTGCCGGGGTCTTGGGCACGGGCAGATGGGCTTCCAGTTCGGCTGCCGAACCAAAACGATTCAGACAGTATTCGTGCAGCCACTTGTAATCGCGCATGCCCTCTCCTGAGCAATGAAATAAAAACGGCGCCCGCGAGCGCCGTTAAGTCAGAACGGTCCAGCAATCAGAGATTCACCACGTTCACAAAACGCGACGCAGCGGTTTCGTCGATACGCAGGTTGGTGAAGTCGAACAGGTTACGGTCCGCCAACTGCGACGGAATGACGTTCTGCAAACCACGGAAAATGCTTTCGGTACGGCCCGGCGTCTTGCGCTCCCACTCCTGAAGCATTTCCTTGACCACCTGACGCTGCAGGTTTTCCTGGGAGCCGCAGAGGTTGCACGGGATGATCGGGAACTGCTTGAAGTCCGAGTAAGCCTGAATGTCTTTCTCATTGCAGTAGGCCAGCGGGCGGATCACTACGTTACGGCCGTCATCGGCACGCAACTTCGGCGGCATGGCCTTGAGCGAGCCGTTGTAGAACATGTTCAGGAAAAACGTCTCGACGATGTCGTCGCGGTGATGACCGAGGGCCATTTTGGTCGCGCCGATTTCGTCAGCGAAGGTGTAGAGCGTGCCGCGACGCAGGCGCGAGCACAGCGAGCAGGTGGTCTTGCCTTCCGGCACCAATTCCTTGACCACCGAGTAGGTGTCCTTTTCGACGATGTGGTATTCCACGCCCAGCTCTTTCAGATAGGCCGGCAGCACATGCTCAGGGAAACCCGGCTGTTTCTGGTCCATGTTCACCGCGACGATCTCGAACTTGATCGGCGCCACCTTCTGCAGGTGCATCAGCACGTCGAGCATGGTGTAGCTGTCCTTGCCGCCGGACAGGCAGACCATGACCTTGTCACCATCTTCGATCATGTTGTAATCGGCGACGGCTTCACCGGCCTGTCGGCGTAGACGTTTCTGCAGTTTGTTCTGGTTGACCGAAAGAATGCCCATGGCGCTTGAAATCCGCGAGGTGTGACGAAAAACCGACATTTTACGCAAAAACGCTTCGGGGGCGAAGAGCCGAGCGGATGCCCCCTCGCCACAGGGATCAGACTGGCCATAAATGATGCGTTGTCATGCGGCGATGCGATTAGCCCCAGGGTTTACAGCGCGATTTGCTCTAAAGCTCCCCACCTTTGACAGCCAGTACTTTCTATACTGCGTCATAAGGTCGCATGCATTTCAGGCCTCTACTTACTTGGCCGCTGGCCCGTAGGCGCTCCGTTGGGGGGCGATAGCAATCACGAAGGAGTGACTGACTATGATCCATCACGTCGTGGGGCTTTTCACCCACCCTGATCAAGAATGGAAAGAAATCCGTGGCGACCAAGAGGAAAGTATCGGCCACATGTACCTCACCCACACGCTGATTCTGGCGGCAATCCCGGCTATTTCGGCGTTTATCGGCACCACCAAGGTCGGTTGGGTCATCGGTAGCCGCGCGCCGGTCATGCTGACCCAGGAAAGCGCGCTCTGGATGACCATCATGTCGTACCTGGCGATGCTTGGCGGGGTTGCGGTGATGGGCGCGTTCATTCACTGGATGGCTCGCACGTATGACGCCAGCCCGAGCCTGGCACGCTGTGTCGCGTTTGCCACCTACACCGCCACGCCACTGTTCATCGGCGGTCTGGCGGCGTTGTACCCACATATGTGGCTGGGCATGGTCGTCGGCACCGCGGCCATCTGCTACACCGTGTACCTGCTGTATGTGGGGCTGCCGACCTTCATGAACATTCCGTCGGACGAAGGTTTTCTGTTCTCGAGTTCAGTGCTCGCCGTAGGGCTGGTGGTGCTGGTTGCGATCATGGCATTCACCGTGATTGTCTGGGGCCTGGGCGTCGGTCCGGTCTATACCAACTAGTACGGGCAACTTACACCGAGCAAATGAAGCGGGCGAAGGACACTGCCTATAAAACAAACAGGGATCTGCCAACACAGGCCGCCGCAAGGCGGCCTTCTCTATAGTGCGACGACCATTCGGCGCCTGAGCGATTCGCAATGAGCACGGTTTGCAGCATACTCGACGCCTCTGGAGATCCGCCAAGCATGCCCGAGCAACTCAATTCCCGCGTCGAAGACTGTTTCCAACAAGCCGAATCCTTTTTCAAACGTTCCTTCAAACGCCCGGTGGYCAGCCTCAAGTTGCGCGGCCAGAAGGCCGGCGTAGCGCACCTGCATGAAAACCTGCTGCGCTTCAATCCGCAGCTGTATCGGGAAAACGCCGAAGACTTCCTCAAACAGACCGTGGCTCACGAAGTCGCGCACCTGATCGCCCATCAATTGTTCGGCGACCGCATACAGCCGCATGGCGAAGAATGGCAATTGATCATGCGCGGGGTGTACGAACTGCCGCCCAACCGCTGCCACACCTACGCCATCAAACGCCGCAGCGTGACCCGCTACATCTACCGCTGCCCCTGCGCCAACAGCGATTTCCCGTTCTCGGCCCAGCGCCATAGCCTGGTGCGTCAAGGACGACGGTATTTGTGCCGGCGTTGCCGGCAGACGCTGGTGTTTACCGGTGAGTCGCGGGTCGAGTAGTGAGATTTCTGGTGTCAGGACCGGCCCCTTCGCGAGCAAGCCCGCTCCCACATTTGATCTGCGTCGTTCACAAATCCCCTGTGGGAGCGAGCCTGCTCGCGATGGCGCCCTGACCGGCGCTAGATAATCACCTTTGTACGCCGCAACTCCTCGATGCGCTCAGCGCTATACCCCAACTCACCCAACACCTGATCGGTATGCTCACCCAACGCCGCGCCGATATGTCGAGGCTCGGGCAACCCGTCTGAAAATTTCAACGGACAAGCCATTTGCGCCTGCGCGGTGCCGTCGCCGCGTGGCWCCCGGGTGACCAGATCCCGAGCCTTCAACTGTGGGTGCTCGACTGCCTCAGCCAGGCTCAGCACCGGCTCGACGCAAGCATCGAGCCCGGCAAACAGCGTGCAGAGTTCGGCAAAGTCATGTTTTTCGAATTCGATCTGAAACGCCAGCTTGAGCGCCTTTTGCTGCTCGGGGACGGGAGACAAACCCAGTACCGCCAGTTCCGGCTGACCCAGCGCCATGCACAGCTGCTGCATGAAGTCCGGTTCCAGGCTGCCGACAGACATCCAGCGACCATCGCGAGTGCGGTAATAGTCGTAGAAGCTGCCACCATTGAGCATTYGATCTTCGCGCCCCGGCATCACACCGCAAGCCAGATAACCCGCGCCGACCATGGCGTTCAGGCTGAATGCGCAATCGGTCATGCTCACGTCCAGGTGTTGCCCCTGGCCACTGTGCTGACGGGCAATCACCGCCGCCAGCAGGCCGATCACCCCGTGCAGCGAACCACCGGCAATGTCCGCGACCTGAACACCCAACGGCAACGGCCCGTTATCCTCACGCCCGGTGTAGCTGGATACGCCAGCCAGTGACAGGTAATTGATGTCGTGACCGGCGCGGTCCTTGTAGGGACCCGTCTGGCCATAGCCGGTGATCGAGACGTAAATCAGCCGCGGATTGATCGCCCTCAAAGCCTCGTACCCCAACCCCAGACGCTCCATCACCCCGGGTCGAAACTGCTCAAGAAGAATGTCGTGGTCTTGCAGCAGTTGCTTGACCACCTCTAGCGCTGCTGGCTGCTTGAGGTCGAGCGCCAGGCTGCGCTTGTTGCGATTGAGGTAGGCGTGGCTGGCGGAAGTGCCCTGATCGTGGGGCGGTAAAACGCGCAACAGGTCCATCCGGGTCGGTGATTCGATCCGCAGCACTTCGGCGCCCATGTCCGCCAGCAACAACGAGGCGAACGGCCCCGGCAACAGCGTCGAAAAATCCAGAACCTTGAGTGATGCCAGTGGCCCGTGCATGTGCGTTCTCCTAAGCGATACCTCAAGCCTAGGCAGCCGATGCTCAGGCAGCAATCACCTTAACCATCAGCCGGACTGACCTTTGCGCTCAAACCTGCGGCAATAAAAAACCCGCCGAAGCGGGTTTTTCATCAACTCGAAGAGTTACTTCACCGAAGTCGGGGCTGGGCTTTCAGCCACATGCACATCGTCTTCGCCATAGGTATTGGTGATTCCACGACCACCGGAAGCCAGTTCCGTGTGCATCTGGTCGACGTCCAGTTCCTTGACCCACTTGGCCACAACCAGGGTAGCAACCGCGTTACCCACCAGGTTGGTCAGGGCGCGGGCTTCGGACATGAAACGGTCGATCCCGAGAATCAGCGCCAGACCGGCAACCGGCAGGTGACCGACCGCCGACAGGGTGGCGGCCAACACGATGAAGCCGCTACCGGTCACACCGGCGGCGCCTTTGGAGGACAGCAGCAACACGATCAGCAAGGTGATCTGGTGAGTGATGTCCATGTGGGTGTCAGTCGCCTGAGCGATGAACACCGCAGCCATGGTCAGGTAGATGGCAGTCCCGTCGAGGTTGAACGAGTAACCGGTCGGGATCACCAGACCCACGACGGATTTCTTCGCGCCCAGACGCTCCATCTTGATCAGCATGCGTGGCAGTACCGATTCCGAAGAGGAAGTACCCAGTACGATCAGCAGCTCTTCACGGATGTAGCGAATCACTTTCAGCACGCTGAAACCGTGAGCGCGCGCGATGCCGCCCAGCACGACCAGAATGAACAACAGGCAGGTGATGTAGAAGCACGCCATCAACTGACCCAGTTGCACCAACGAGCCGACGCCATAAGCACCAATGGTGAAGGCCATGGCGCCCAGGGCACCGATTGGTGCGAGCTTCATGATCATGTTGATGATGTTGAACATCACGTGGGCGAAGCGATCGATGAAGTCCAGGATCGGCTTGCCGTAGGCACCCAGGCGATGCAGAGCGAAACCGAAGATCACCGAGAACATCAGCACTTGCAGGATATCGCCGTTGGCGAACGCGCCGACGATGGTGGACGGGATGATATTCAGGATGAAGCCAACAACGCTTTGATCAGCGCCGGCCGCTACATAGGCAGCCACCTTGGAGGCATCCAGGGTGCTGACATCGACATGCATGCCGTTACCTGGCTGCACGATGTTGACCACCACCAGACCCACCAGCAATGCGATGGTCGAAACGATTTCGAAGTACAGCAGCGCGTAACCGCCGGTCTTGCCAACCGATTTCATGTTCTGCATGCCCGCGATCCCGCTGACGACGGTGCAGAAGATGATCGGCGCGATGACCATTTTGATCAGTTTGATGAACCCGTCACCCAGTGGCTTGAGTGCCACGGCAGTCTGCGGGTAGAAGTGGCCGAGCAGGATGCCGATAGCGATGGCAACGATCACCTGAAGATACAGGGATTTGTACAGTGGCTGACGAGTCGTCATTGCAAAGTTCCTCAAGAGCACCGCGCTGCAATCATCCATCTGAGGCAGGCGACGCCTAAAGTGCGAACCCTCCTGCACTGGAGGGATTTGTTTTGTCGAGCTGCGCGCTGGCAGACCTCTCGCCCTTATCGCAAAGCTCGTGCCACCTTGCCAAAATCGCCCAAAAGCCTTTTGCCATCAGGGCTGCTGGATTTTCTTCATCCCTTGACCCGCCGACCGAAGTGGCGGATTCCCGCCCATCAACCGACTCTCGCCCTGCAATTTGGCGGATATCCGCCTTGTCCCGCCACCAGGCCGTGGCTAAGATCCGCCACTCAATGGACGGACAGACCCCAATGCGCGAACGTACCATCGCCAGTCATTTTGCTCGTGCGGCCCTCGGTGGCGCGCGCCGACGCGGCTATGACTATTCGGGCCTGCTGCAACAGTTGGGGATCAGCGCCGAATTGCTCGACGAACCTCGCGCCAGGATCGCGCCTGAACAGTTCACCAGCCTGCTGCAAGGGCTCTGGCAAGCGCTGGATGATGAATACCTGGGCTTTGCCCGCGGCCCAAGYAAACGCGGCACCTTCGCCATGATGTGCCATGCCTTGATTCACTGCCGCACCCTCGAGAAAGCACTCAGTCGCGGCTTATTATTTTATAGCCTATTCCCCGACGCTCCGCGCCTGACCCTGACCCGTGAAGGTGAAATGGTTCGTTTGAGCCTGGATGATTCTCGGCTGTGGGACCCGGATCACTTTTTCAGCGAATGTCAGCTGGTGATCTGGCATCGACTGGGCAGTTGGCTGATCGGTCAGCGCATTCGCCTGGAACAGGCCTGTTTCAGCTACCCGAAACCCGGGCACGCTGCCGAGTACGACCTGTTGTTCCCCTGCCCGATGGTGTTTTCGTCCGAGCAAAGCAGCCTGTTGTTTCACAGCCGTTACCTGCACATGCCGTTGCTGCAGGATGAACGAACCCTCAAGCACTTCCTCGAACGTTCGCCCACCGACCTGTTGTCGCGCCCGGATGACGGCGACAGCCTCAGCAGCCAGCTACGACGCCTGCTCAGCCGCGACAGTGCGCGCTGGCCAGACCTGGAAGCGGTTGCCGCACACCTGCACATCAGCCCACAGACCTTGCGTCGACATTTGCGCGAAGAGGGTTCGAGTTTTCAGGAATTGAAAGACCAACTGCGCCGCGACATCGCGATTTATCACTTGAGCCGTGCCGACCTGTCGTTGCAACAGATCGCCGAACAGCTGGGATTCTCCGAACCGTCAGCGTTTCAACATATCCCCTGTGGGAGCGAGCCTGCTCGCGAAGAGGCCCGAAGGAACACCGACCACTACCTCAAGCCACCGGAAAATGAATCCGGAATGCCGCGCCGCCCAAGGCTGAATCCCCCAGGGTCAACTGTGCGCCGTAGCTCTCGATGATGTCCTTGACCACCGCAAGGCCGATGCCCTGCCCCGGGTGCTGGCGGTCCAGCCGTTCGCCGCGCTGAAGAATCCGCGCGCGCTGATCCGGCGGTACGCCCGGGCCGTCATCTTCGATGCACAGCTCAACACCACTCATGGTTTGCCGCAGGCTGACGCGCACTTCGCCCAGGCACAGGCGATAGGCGTTTTCCAGCAAGTTGCCGAGCATTTCAAGTAAGGCGCCCTGCTCGATCGGCACGTAGCATGAATCCGGCAGATCGAATGAGGTCCGTACCCGCTTGTCGCGATAGACCTTGTCCAGTGTGTCGCAAAGGCTTTGCAGCACCGGCCGCAAGCGCACCTGGTGACGCACCAGGCCGCTTTTACGCAAGCTTGCGCGCTGCAATTGATAGCTGATCTGTTGGCTCATACGTTCGATCTGCGATTGCAGCACCCACGCCTGTTCCCGATCTTCCGGCCGCTGGGCCATGTCTTCACTGGCCCCAGGTCAGGCCGATCCACAGCAGCGACAGCAACACCAGCAACGCGGCGCCAAACCCCAGGTAGAGATTTTCCCGCAGGCCGTCGAGCGTCTGCTCGTACTCACGCACCGGCTGCAGCGCAACGATACTGAACGCTGCACTTTTACCGCCGAGCAATTTGACCTCGACGTCATARACGAAGAATTCCTGACCGTTGGCCTCGCGAATCCGCGCGAATTGATCGCCGTGTCCGTCGTAACGCGGCCGGTAACTGATGTCCTCGTCATGCGTCGCCCGCGAGCGCCAGACCAGATGACCGTCGCGATCATAGATGTAGCCCAACAGACGACTGTCGGTGAGGTTGAGGAGCTCATCCGGCAACTGCGTGGGCATCACTAATCGGTTGTTTTCAACCCGCGCAGCAGATATCAGCGTGGTGACATCCGAGGCCAGGCGCTGCTTGATCGAATCTTGCAGCGCCAGGCTGAACGCGCCCTGCATGGCCGGCAACAAGGCCAGCATGAACAGCACCGCCAGTGTCGTGGCGGCGAGCATCAGGCRCAGGCGTAGCGATCGAATCACCGGCAGCGCTCGTTGAACAGGTAGCCCAGGCCACGCACGGTATCGATCGGCTTGAAGCCGGTCGGCCCTTCCAGCTTGCGCCGCAGGCGGCCGACCAGCACTTCGATCACGTTAGGATCACGCTCGTCGTCGTCCGGATAGAGCTGTTCCATCAAGCGGTCCTTGGCGACCACCTGCTGGTGATGACGCATCAGGTATTCGAGAATCCGGTACTCGTAGGCGGTCAATGCCAACGGCTGCTCGTCGAGGGTTGCCTGTTTGCGATTGAGGTCCAGCACCAGCGGCCCGGCAATGATGGTTGACTGGGTGAAACCGCTGGAGCGGCGCAGCAAGGCGTTGAGACGCGCGTCCAGTTCTTCGAACTGGAACGGCTTGACCACGTAATCGTCGGCACCGGCGGCCAGGCCCTCGACCTTGTCCTGCCAGTTGCCGCGCGCGGTCAGGATCAGGATCGGAAAGGTCTTGCCTTGCGCACGCAGCTGGCGAATCAGGTCCAGCCCGCCCATGCCCGGCAAACCGAGGTCGATCACCGCCAGGTCATGGTTGAATTGCCCGGTCTGGTACAAGGCCTCTTCGGCATTGGCCACGGACTCGACCACGTGGCCATTGTCGGTCAGGCGGGTTTGCAGGTGATGACGTAGCAGCGCTTCGTCTTCGACGACCAGCAGTTTCATAACGCTCTCCCAGGCAAAATCAACATCTCCACAGGTACCTCGCACCTCGATTGCTCATACGCCAGTAACGGTAACCTGGTTCTACCAAGGGGTTTGGCGAAACCTGCTGCATCATCCCGGACAACCCTGACGAAGTAACCGATACCACAGTTGTGACTGTAGGTTAACCAAAACCCGCTGAACTCGGACTGAACAGGATCGACTAGGCTGTCTGGACGTCTTTATAAAGGAGCATCAACCATGCGCGTATTGATCGCACTCGTTTTACTCGCACTGAGCAGCCTCAGCCAAGCGGCAATCAAGACTCAGGAGATCCCTTACAAGAGTGCCGACGGGACTGAAATGATCGGCTATTACGCCTACGACGACAGCATTCAGGGGGCTCGCCCGGGCGTGGTGGTGGTCCATGAGTTCTGGGGCCTTAACGACTATGCCAAGCGCCGGGCCCGCGACCTCGCCGGGCTGGGCTACAGCGCGCTGGCGATCGATATGTATGGCAAAGGCAAAAACACCGAGCACCCGAATGATGCCATGGCGTTCATGAATGAAGCGCTGAAAAACAGCGCAACGGCCAGTGCCCGCTTCAATGCCGGGCTTGATCTGCTGAAAAAACAACCGCAGACCGACCCGAAAAAACTCGCGGCGATCGGTTACTGCTTCGGCGGCGGGATTGTCCTCGATGCCGCCCGCCAAGGGGCACCGCTGGCGGGTGTGGTGAGTTTCCACGGCGTATTGGCGACCAAAACCCCGGCGACGCCTGGCAGCATCAAGGCCAAAGTACTGGTGGAACACGGCGCTCTGGACAGCATGATCACCGCAGATCAAGTGGCAGCGTTCAAAACCGAAATGGACAAGGCTGGCGCCGACTATAAGTTCGTCAGCCTGAAAGGTGCCAAGCATGGTTTCAGCAATCCGGACGCCGATCGCCTGAGCCATGGCGATCACGGCGGCCCGGACATCGGCTACAACAAAGCCGCCGATGAAAGCTCGTGGGCGGATATGAAGGCGCTCCTCAAAAAAGTCTTTGGCTAATCGCTGACTGCACCCACCTTGTGGCGAGGGAGCTTGCTCCCGCTGGGTCGCAAAGCGGCCCCCAAAACCTGCACATGCATTCACTCGAATGTACCAAGTGCGCAGGGTTTGCGATGGCTACGCCATCGAGCGGGAGCAGGCTCCCTCGCCACAACAGCGCTGCGCGCCAGATGATTACTAGGCGGCCACTACCCAGCGCCAGGTCAACCCGGCAAAATGCCGGGATGAACCCGCTCCCCGCTCTCCCCGCCTGCTGCACGCCGCTCGACGCCCACTGGCCGTTGCCTGATGCGCTGCCCGACACGGTGCTGCTCAGCACTCGTTTCGATCCGTCGTTGCTGGTGTTCGATGACTTCCGGCGCAGCATCATCGAACCGCCCCCCAGCATTCAGCGCTCGGTCGCCAAACGTCAGGCCGAGTTTCTCGCCGGGCGGGTGTGCGCCCGGGCCGCCTTGCAGCAACTGGAAGGTCTGGACTGCATTCCGGCGATTGGCGAGGACCGCGCGCCCGTATGGCCGGCGCATATCTGTGGTTCGATCACTCACAGCACCGGCCGGGCCGCCGCTATTGTCGCGCACAAGACGCATTGGCGCAGCCTGGGCATGGACCTGGAAAACCTGTTGAGCGCCGAACGTGCCGAGCGTCTGGCTGGCGAGATCCTGACCCCGCCCGAGCTCGAACGCATGGTCGCGGGCCGTCAA
Source organism: Pseudomonas sp. 05T35 (assembly GCF_056396605.1). Taxonomy (NCBI): domain Bacteria; kingdom Pseudomonadati; phylum Pseudomonadota; class Gammaproteobacteria; order Pseudomonadales; family Pseudomonadaceae; genus Pseudomonas; species Pseudomonas sp. 05T35. The sequence continues at coordinate 405 of NZ_JBFTLU010000016.1, read as the reverse complement.
GATCAGTTGGCGCTCTGGGTAACCCTGACCTTCTCGGTCAAGGAAAGTCTGTTCAAGGCGCTCTACCCCATCGTGCAGAAGCGCTTCTATTTCGAGCATGCCGAGGTGCTGGAGTGGACCGACAGCGGGCACGTGCGCCTGCGCTTGTTGACCGACCTCTCCAGCGAATGGCACTACGGCACGGAACTGAATGCGCAATTTGGCGTGCACGATGGACAGTTGTTGAGCCTGGTCAGCATCAAGGCCTGAAAACTTTCAGCGTTTGGGAGGGCCTCATCGCGAGCAGGCTCGCTCCCACATTGGATCTCCAGTGTTCGCAAATGATGTGTTCACCGCAGATTTAATGTGGGAGTTGGATCTCCAGTGTTCGCAAATGATGTGTTCACCGCAGATTTAATGTGGGAG
>NZ_JBFTLU010000015.1:0-27853 GCF_056396605.1 Pseudomonas sp. 05T35 | reverse complement strand
AGCCATGGGGCATCTCAAGCGTGAGAGCGACAAGATCGGCAGCGTGCTGGACGTGATCAAGTCCGTGGCCCAACAAACCAACCTGTTGGCCCTCAACGCCGCTATCGAGGCAGCACGGGCCGGAGAGGCCGGACGTGGTTTTGCCGTGGTCGCCGACGAAGTGCGCAGCCTGGCGCAACGCACCCAGAAATCCACCGAAGAGATCGAAGAGCTGATTGCCGGCCTGCAAAGCGGTACTCAGCAGGTCGCCACCATCATGGACAACAGCCGTAGCCTCACCGACAGCAGCGTGGAGCTGACTCGTCGCGCTGGCGGTTCGCTGTCCACTATCACTCGCACGGTCTCGGCGATTCAGGCGATGAACCAGCAGATCGCCGCAGCCGCCGAACAACAGAGCGCCGTGGCCGAGGAAATCAACCGCAGCGTGCTGAACGTGCGGGACGTTTCCGACCAGACCTCGGCCGCCAGCGAAGAGACCGCGGCCTCCAGCGTCGAACTGGCACGGCTGGGCACCCATCTGCAGATGCTGGTGGGCAAGTTCAGGGTTTGAAGTGATGCAGATGCCTCGGTTGGCTTGGGACCGAGGTGATGCCATCGCGAGCAGGCTCGCTCCCACAGTGGCTTTTCGGTGTGTGCACTATTTGTGCTTCACACAGGACCAATGTGGGAGCGAGCCTGCTCGCGATAGCGGTCTGACAGGCGACGAGGTTATAGAACCTGCCGCAAAAACGCCTGCGCCCGCGGGTCCTTCGGCGCATCGAAGAACTCGGCCGGCGAGGCGTCTTCCAGCAGTTTGCCGTGATCGAAGAACAGCACCCGATCCGCAACTTCCCGCGCAAAGCCCATTTCGTGGGTCACGCAGACCATGGTCATGCCTTCCACAGCCAGGGTCTTCATCACGTCCAGTACTTCGCCGACCATTTCCGGGTCCAGCGCCGACGTCGGCTCATCGAACAACATCACTTTAGGTTCCATGGCCAGCGCCCGGGCAATCGCTACCCGCTGTTGCTGACCGCCAGAGAGCCGCGACGGAAACTCGTGGGCCTTCTGCGCGATGCCGACCTTTTCCAGCAAGGCCAGGGCCTTGGCCTCGCGCTCCTGCTTGCCGCGCTTGCGCACGACTTTCTGCGCCAGGCAGAGGTTTTCCAGCACGGTCATGTGCGGGAACAGATTGAAGTGCTGGAACACCATCCCGACTTCGCGGCGGTAAGCGTTGACGTCGGTTTTCGGGTCCGCCAGTTGCAGACCGTCGATGCTCACCGAGCCCGAGTCGAATGCTTCCAGGCCATTCAGGCAGCGCAGAAAGGTCGACTTGCCGGAACCGGACGGGCCGATCACCACCAGCACTTCGCCCTTGGCCACTTGGGTGGTGACGTTGTCGACCGCACGGACCACTAGGCCGCGGGTGTCGAAGACTTTTACCAGATCGCGGACTTCAATCACTTTGCGCGAGCCTCCGCTCAAGCCGGCTGGCGATTTTCGACAGCGGCAGGTTGATCAACAGGTACAGGCCCGCCACGCAAAACAGGATTTCGAACGGCGAGAACGAGGTGGTGATGACTTCACGGCCACTCTTGAGCAGCTCGGTAATAGCGATGACCGACACCAGCGAGGTGTCCTTGACCAGACTGATGAATTGCCCGGCCAACGGTGGCAGCACGCGCTTGAACGCTTGCGGCAACACCACGTGGCGCATCGACTGGCCAGCGCTCAATCCCAGCGAACGGGCAGCTTCGTTCTGCCCACGGGCAATCGACTGCACGCCGGAACGAATGATCTCGGCCACATAGGCACCGGTGAACAGCGACAGTGCGGCGATCCCGGCAAATTCGCGGGACAGGTTGAGCACCGTACCGATGAAGAAGTAGAAGATAAAGATCTGCACCAGCAGCGGCGTGCCGCGCACCAGTTCGATGTAGACGGTCGACAGGTCGCGCAGGGTCGGGTTGTTCGACAGCCGGCAGAGGCCAGTCGCCAGGCCGATCAGCAGCCCGAGCACGCCCGACACCAGCGACAGCCACAACGTTGTCCACAGGCCCCACAACAGCGGTCCTGCCGCCCAATGCCGGGTCACGCCAACCACATCGCCTTCCGCCACGTCGTCGCCACGGGCCACTTGCAGGCTGTTGTCATCAACGCTCAGCAGTTGTTCGACCCCGGCGTCATTGCGCAGGGTCACTTCGGCCTTGCCGCCAGTGCGCACCAGCTCGCTGACGGTGGAAATGTCAGCGGCACGCTGGGTCTCTTCGGCCTGATAGGCGAAATACTGCGGCACGCGGTTCCAGCGCCATTCGTAAGACATCAGCGAGGTGGCGTAGTACAAGGCGCCAGCCATGCCGATCAGCACCAGCACGGTCAGTACGTGCCAGGGCCATTGGGCTTTTTTCTGTTTCATTAGCTTTGAGAGTTCCGAATTCTGTGTTGCCAGGAAAACTGCCATCGCGAGCAGGCTCGCTCCCACATTGGACCGAGTCGTCAATAAATACGCAGTCAATTGTGGGAGCGAGCCTGCTCGCGATTGGAGCGGCGCGGTGTCATTGACACCCCGCCGCAATCAGCCTTATTCCATGTCCTTGAGCCAGCCGGAGTCTTTGAACCACTTGTCATGGATGCGATCGTAGGTGCCGTCTTCGTGGATCTGGTGCAGGAAGTTGTTGATGAAGTTGATACTGTCGTAGTCACCCTTCTTCAGACCGAACGCCAGTGGCTCGTAGGTGAACGGCTTGTCGAGGAACACCAGTTTGCCGTTGCCGACCTTGTTCACTGCCACGACGTTGTAGGGCGCGTCATAGATGAAGGCGTCAGCCTTGCCGTTGACCACGTCGAGCACGGCTTCCTGCTCGTTGTCGTAGCCGTGGTACTTGGCTTTCGAGATCAGCTTCTTCGCGACCATTTCGCCGGTGGTGCCGAGCTTGGAGGTGATGCGGTAGTCCGCGGTGTTCAGGTCTTTGTAGGAGGTGATGGTGCCTTCCAGTTCCTTGCGGATCAGCAATGTCTGACCGACCACGATGAATGGTTCGCTGAAATTCAGGCGCAAGTTGCGTTCCTGGGTCAGGGTCATGCCGCTGCCGATCATGTCGAACTTGTCGGTCATCAGGGCCGGGATGATCCCGTCGTAGCCGGTGGAGACCATCTCCAGCTTGACGCCCATGGCCTTGGCCATGGCTTTGAGGATGTCGACTTCGAGCACTCGTCCGTTTGCACAAGGGGGCAGAAGGGGATTTGTTGTTTGCTGATCACTCACGCAAAAAAAAGCCCCGCTCGGTAGCGGGGCTTTTTCATCAGGCCGGTTGTGCCTGTGCGCTCAGCGGTCTGAGCGGTAACAGCGGTGCATGAGGATCGGCTTTCACCGACGCTCGCCAGGCACCCAGCCACTCGGCGTGACCTTCGCTCCRGACCTGCTCATGCAGGCGACCCAGTGCCACCGGATCGCTCAGCAATTGCAGGCGTTCATGGTTGTTCAATCCGGCAGGGCCGGCTTTCAGCGCATGGCGAACCCGTTCGATACGCAGCCACTCGATCGGTTCGGCCTGACCGTGACGCGACGTCGCCAGCGCGCATGCCAGGGCATTCTGCTGCGGATCGACCACGGCGCGGATGAAGCCGTCGTTCAGTGCGTGCCAACGGTTTTCGTGGGTGTACTGATCGGTTGCCAGCAAGGCTTGCGGCGGTGCGTATTCCTCAGGGATCAGGAACAGGCTTTCGTCGCGGGACTTGAGGCCCAGCTTCACGCGGCTGGAGATCACCGACACCGGGATCGACAGCATCAACGAACCGACGATCGGTACCAGCCACCAGAGGAAACTCGGGTTCAGCCAGACCACCAGCAAAGCCCAGAAAAAGCCCAGCAAGGTTTGCGGACCATGGCGGCGCACCGCTTCGCTCCACGGTGTGGAGTCGTCGTCACGTTGTGGCGAGTTCCAGGTCGCTGCCCAGCCGAGGAACGCGGCGAGTACGAAACGGGTGTGGAAGATCATCCGCACTGGCGCCAGCAGCATGGAGAACAACATCTCCAGCAGCATCGACAGGGTCACCTTGAACTTGCCGCCGAACTCTTTCGCGCCCTTGGCCCAGATCAGGATGATGCTCAGCAACTTCGGCAGGAACAGCAGCACGATGGTTGTCGAGAACAGCGCAACAGCCTTGTCCGGGTGCCATTGTGGCCACAGCGGATACAGCTGTCGTGGCTCCATGAAGTACTGCGGCTCCATCAGCGTGTTGACCGCCAGCAGCGCCGTCGACAGCACCAGGAAGAAGAACCACAGCGGCGCCGACAGGTACGACATCACGCCGGTCAGGAACACCGCGCGGTGCACCGGGTGCATGCCCTTGACCAGGAACAGCCGGAAGTTCATCAGGTTGCCGTGGCACCAGCGACGGTCACGCTTGAGTTCGTCGAGCAGGTTCGGCGGCAGTTCTTCGTAGCTGCCGGGCAGGTCGTAAGCGATCCACACGCCCCAGCCGGCACGGCGCATCAGCGCCGCTTCAACGAAGTCGTGGGAAAGGATCGCCCCCGCGAATGCGCCTTTACCGGGCAACGGCGCCAGGGCGCAGTGCTCGATGAACGGCTTCATGCGGATGATCGCGTTGTGGCCCCAGTAGTGGGATTCGCCCAACTGCCAGAAGTGCAGGCCGGCGGTAAACAGCGGACCGTATACCCGCGTGGCGAACTGCTGCATGCGCGCATACAGCGTGTCCATGCCCGAGGCACGTGGCGCGGTCTGAATGATCCCGGCGTCCGGCGTGGCTTCCATCAAGCGCACCAGACTGGTCAGGCATTCACCGCTCATCACGCTGTCGGCATCGAGTACGACCATGTATTTGTAATCACCGCCCCAACGACGGCAGAAGTCGTCGAGGTTGCCGCTCTTGCGTTTCACACGACGGCGACGGCGGCGATAGAAAATCCTGCCAAAGCCCTTGGCTTCGCGGCAGACATCCAGCCAGGCTTGCTGCTCGGCAACGCAGATATCGGTGTCGTTACTGTCACTGAGGACAAAGAAGTCGAAGCGATCCAGGTCACCGGTGGCGGCGACCGACTCGAAGGTCGCACGCAAACCGGCGAACACCCGCGGTACGTCTTCGTTGCAGATCGGCATCACCAATGCAGTGCGAGCGTCCTTGGGAATCGGCTCGTTGCCAGCGCTGGCGCCGGAAATACGGTACTTGTCGTGCCCGGTGAGCAACTCGAGGAAGCCCATCAGTGCCGTCCAGAAACCGGCCGATACCCAGCAGAACAGAATCCCGAACAGAATCAGGATGCTGGTTTGCAAGGCATAGGGCAGCACTTGCGTGGCAGTCTGGAGCAGCGGTTGGTGCAGGACTTCGTTGAGGTCGACGAACGACCAGCCCTGGTACGGCATGATGCCTTTCATGTACCAGCCCGCGACGATGGTCTGGCCCAGCATCAACACCAGCAGGATGTAGCGGCGGATCGAACCGACAGTGCGCCAGCGAGCCGCCGGCAGCACGCGCTCATCCTTCGGTGGTGCCGGAGGATTGGTGCGACCGGTCAGGCGACGCCAGCCACGCACCAGGATATTGGTACGCCATGGCTCGGGCACGACCTTGGTCCGACGAATCGGCGGGGTTGCCTTCAGGCACACACGACCGGCGGCGTCGAGCGCCAACATCTCGGCTTCTTCCAGCTCCTCGGCGGAGTTGAGGGTCAGCCGGCGACCGACCGAAGCCTGGTTCGCTTCGCCCGGTGCGTCGAAGGTCGGCGACGACAGGCGCTCATGCAGTTCGCTGAAAGATGTGCAGCCCGCAAGTTCTGCGCGCTGCTCATCGGTCATTGGCAAATGTGCCAGATACTCGTTGAGAGTTTCTGGCTGTGCTTGGGAATTACTCATCGGCTGGCAACTGGTAGCTCCAGGTCTCGGTCAGCACTTGTTCAGTCTTGGCTGCATCCGGGGCAGGAGGTGTGGCAGGGGCTGCTTCGGCAGCGGCAGGCTGCTTGGCGTCTTTGTCTTTCGCGTCCTTGGATTCCTTTTCTTTCTTCTCGAGTTGCTTGGCGGCGATCTTGTCGGCCTTGGCAATGGAAGAATTGGCGTATGGCACCGAGGCCTTGGCCGGCTCAGGGGAGGCGATTTCCTTGACCAGCGCAGCACGCATCTCGGTGGATTTGCTTGGGTCCTTGATCTTCATGCGCAGGGTCAAACGCCAGCCCTGGGTTTCAGGGTTGTAGCGCACGCTGTTCTCGACCACTTCGGCGTTGTCGCCAACACTGACCTGGCTGTGAACCGGTGCATCTTCCGGCAGTGCCTTGAGGGACGGCTGTCCGCCGAATGCAAGGCAGCTTCGTCGATGGTCCAGTGCAGACGATAGGCGAAGTCCAGCGGCTGACCAGGCTCAGGCAGTTTTTCCGGGCTCCAGAAGGCAACGATGTTGTCGTTGGTTTCGTCGGCAGTCGGGATCTCTACGAGGTCGACAGTACCTTTGCCCCAGTCGCCCTGTGGCTCGATCCAGGCGCTTGGGCGCTTGTCGTAGCGGTCATCGAGGTCTTCGTAGTGGCTGAAGTCACGGCCACGTTGCAGCAGGCCGAAACCACGCGGGTTCTCAACCGAAAAGTTGCTGACGGCCAGGTGTTTCGGGTTGTTCAACGGGCGCCAGATCCACTCGCCGTTACCGGCATGGATCGACAGGCCGCTGGAGTCGTGCAGTTCGCGACGGTAGTTGAGCACTTTCGACGGCTGGTTGGCGCCGAACAGGAACATGCTGGTCAGTGGCGCGATGCCCAGTTTGCTGACCTTGTCACGCAGGAACATCTGCGCCTTGACGTCGACAATGGTGTCGCTGCCCGGACGCAGGGTCAGGCGGTAGGCGCCGGTGGCACGCGGCGAGTCCAGCAGGGCGTAGATCACCAGGTGCTTGTCGGTCGGCTTGGGTTGCTCGATCCAGAACTCGGTAAAGCGCGGAAACTCTTCACCGGACGGCAACGCAGTGTCGATCGCCAGGCCACGGGCGGACAGGCCATAGGTGTGGCCTTTGCCGACGACGCGGAAGTAACTCGCGCCGAGCATGGTCATGATTTCGTCTTGCTTGTCGGCCTTGTTGATCGGGTACAGCACACGGAAGCCGGCATAACCCAGCTTTTCGGTGGATTTAGGATCGAACTTCACGTCGCCGAAATCGAAACGACTTGGGTCGTACTTGATCTCTTCAACGTTGTTGGCGGTGATTTCGTTGATCTTCACCGGCGTGTCGAAGTGCATGCCCTGGTGATAGAACGACAGCTTGAACGGGGTTTTCTGGTCGGCCCATTCGGCTTTTTCGGTCAGGAAACGAATTTTCTGATAATCCGCGAATTTCATCTCACGGAATTCGTTCGGCAGATTGCTGCGCGGGGCTTCGTATTTTTGCCCGGCCAGCTCTTTTGCCTTGGCCGACACATCATCCAGATTGAATGCCCAAAGCTGGCCAGCGCTGAGCAGGCAAAGCAAAGCAGAGCCCGTCACCAGTGCGTTTCGTAACCGTTTGGCAGACAATTTTGGTGCATTACAGGGACTAACAATCACGAGCAACCCTCGCCGAAAACAGATCAAAAAACCAACGGCCAGCTATCTATATGCCAGGTTGGCGAGCATTGTTCCGACTCCGATGGGGCTAAATGATTCCCCAAACGGTCGCGGACAAGTCTCTACCTAAGTCAAAAATGGGCCAACGAACGCTGATCCCCGTAGCGCGGGATTATCTAGTAGGCCGCGTTACAACGCATCAGGGGTAACAAAGTATTTATCGCGAAAAACCCCTGTTTTCGACCGAAACACGCCTGAAAAGATGTTTCAAGCGTCTTCAGGTCTGTAACAGGAAGGTTACCGGGCCATCATTGACCAGATGCACCTGCATGTCTGCGCCAAATCTACCTGATGCCACTTTGCCATGTAACTGCTGCGCTTTGGTCAATATATAGCCAAAAAGCTCTTCTCCGAGTGCCGGTGGGGCCGCGGTAGAAAAGCTCGGACGCAAACCATTTTTGGTATCGGCGGCCAGGGTGAACTGCGAGACCAACAGCAAACCACCGCCGACATCGGCCAAGGACAGATTCATCTTGCCCTCGACATCACTGAATACCCGATAGTTAAGCAGCTTATGCAGGAGTTTGTCGGCGCTGGCCCGTGTGTCTTGCGGCTCGACCGCCACCAGCACCAGCAAACCCTGGTCTACAGCGCCAACAACCTCCCCCGCCACTTCGACGCGTGCATTTCGCACGCGTTGCAACAGGCCCTTCATGCTTCTTCAGGCGGTAAATCAAGCAAACGCCGGGCCATCTGGCTGGCCGCACGCACCAATGCATCGGTAATACCCGGTTCGGACGCTGCGTGCCCGGCATCGCGGATCACCTGCAGTTCGCTGTTCGGCCACGCCTGATGCAGTTCCCAGGCATTATCCAACGGGCAGATCACATCGTAACGGCCATGGACGATGACGCCTGGCAAATGGGCGATCTTGCTCATGTCGCGAATCAGCTGGTTCGGCTCGAGGAACGCGTTRTTGGTGAAGTAGTGACATTCGATSCGGGCRATSGACARYGCRCGCTGSGGYTCGGAGAARCGRTCSACCACCAKCGGGTTCGGCCGCAAGGTMGCSGTGCGGCCTTCCCAGGTCGACCAGGCCTTGGCCGCGTGCATCTGGGCAATCTGGTCGTTGCCGATCAGGCGCTTGTGGAATGCGCTGAGCAGGTCGTCGCGCTCGTCCAGCGGGATCGGCGCGATGTAGTCCTGCCAGTAATCCGGGAACAGACGGCTGGCGCCGGCCTGGTAGAACCATTCGATTTCCTGCGGGCGGCAGAGAAAGATCCCGCGCAGGATCAGACCGTGCACACGCTCCGGGTGGGTTTGTGCGTAGGCCAGGGCCAGGGTCGAACCCCAGGAGCCGCCGAACAGCACCCATTTCTCTATCCCCAGGTGCTGGCGAATCCGCTCAAGGTCGGCGACCAGATCCCAGGTGGTGTTGTTTTCGAGGTTGGCGTGGGGGGTGGAACGACCGCAGCCGCGCTGATCGAAGGTAACGATTCGGTACAGGTTCGGATCGAAGTAGCGCCGACTCTGCGCATCACAACCGGCCCCCGGGCCACCGTGAATGAACACCACCGGCAAACCTTCCGGTGAACCGCTTTCGTCGACGTACAGCGTATGTATTTCATCGACGGCCAGATCGTGCCGGGCGTGGGGTTTGATCTGCGGGTACAAAGTCTGCATTGCGCGCYCCGTAAGGGGTCGAGGTCATCCCTGGGGGGACTTCAATTATTCTGCCGTCCGGCATCATAAACCCGAATTACCTGAATGAGCATGCCCGCAAAAAATCAGACCTCGCTTACAAGAAACCGATGCAAATACGCCAACAGGTTTTCATAGAGCAGATCCACTTCCGCGACCTCGCCCCGGCCCCGCAAACACCCGTGAATCAGCCCTTTGCCTGAATACAGGTTGACCTCGCCCCCTGCGGCTTCAAGTCGCCGGGCATAACGGACGCCGTCGTCGCGTAGCGGGTCGAACTGAGCGACGGCAATCATCGTCGGCGGCAGACCGCTGAAATCATCGGCGAGCAATGGCATGGCGTAGGCCGGCGGCTGCCGCGTACCGCGCAAGTACAACGCGTGATAGCAGTCCAGGTCGCTGCTGCTGAGTAGCGGCGCATCAGCACATTCGCTGCGTGATGGAAGACTGGCGTCACCGCCCAGCCCTGGGTAAATCAGTACCTGAGCGCACGGCAAGCGCTCGCCCCGGTCGCGCAATGCCAGGCACAACGCGGCGGCAAGATTGCCACCGGCGCTGTCACCGGCCACCAGCATCCGCGTCGCGTCCAGCGCAAACCGGCTCGCCCCCGCACAGAGCGCTCGCCAGACGCTCAGGCAGTCATCGAACGCCGCCGGAAAGGGATGCTCCGGTGCCAGTCGGTAATCGACGGCTATCACCAGCACACCCAAAACCGCCGACAACTCGGTGCAGATGAAGTCGTGCGAATCCAGATCCCCCACGACCCAGCCACCGCCGTGCAGATAAAGGATGCACGGCCAACCCGAATCCGGCGGTGCCACCGCTGGCTGGTAAGACCGAACACCAACGCCTTCCAGCGTAAAGTCGGCGACCTCCAGCCCGTCCGGGCGGGCCGGAGTAAATGCCCGGCACATTTGACTGTAAGCCTGACGCAGCCCGTCCAGGCTGCTGTCAGGGCTGTTGAACCTGAGGGTTTTCTCGACAAATGCCGAGAGCTGCGGTGAAAGCGGGTAATCGGACATGCTGGAAAGACCTGGGTAGCAACGGGTGTAGACGATTCAGAGTCTGCATGTAACCTGTGGCAAGCGGGCTTGCCACAGGTTCCTGCGTTGGCTTTCGGGCCTATTTCAGGCTGGCTTGTACCGCCGCCACGCCATCCTTCTTGCCATCGAAACTGCTGACACCCGCCAACCAGCGCTGAAGATCCTCGGGATGGTCACGCAGCCATTGCCGGGCGACTTCCTGTGCGGTCTTGCGCTCCATGATCGGCACCATCAACTGGCTTTCCTGGGCGGCAGTGAACGTCAGGTTTTCCAACAGACGGTTCACGTTCGGGCAACGCTGGGCATAATCCGGCGCGGTCACGGTCGAGACCGTCGCCGCTCCTTCGTTAGGGCCGTACACATCCTCGCTGCCAGTCAGGTAGTTGRTCTTCATGTTGATGTTCATCGGATGCGGGGTCCAGCCGACGAACACCACGAACTCCTTGCGATTGATTGCCCGCTGCACGGCGGCCAGCATGCCGGCCTCGCCGGATTCGATCAGCTTGAAGTCCTTGAGGCCAAAGTGATTGGTCTCGATCATGGTCTTGATGGTGGTGTTGGCGCCGCTGCCCGGCTCGATGCCGTAGATCTTGCCACCCAGCTGGTCTTTGAATCTGGCGATATCGCCGAAGGTTTTCAGGCCSGCKGCMGCGACRTAGTCAGGYACSGCGAGGGTTGCCTGCGCATCAGACAGGCTGGGTTTGTCCATGACTTTGAGTTGATTGGCGGCGATGAACGGCGCGATGTTCTTGTCCATCGCGGGCTTCCAGTAGCCGAGGAAGATATCCAGGCGTTTGTCGCGGATGCCGGCGAAGATGATTTGCTGCACGGCGCTGGTTTGCTTGCTTTCGTAGCCAAGCCCGTTGAGCAAGACATCGGCCATGCCACTGGTGGCGATCACGTCGGTCCAGTTGACCACGCCCATGCGCACGGATTGGCAGGACGCCGGTTCGCTGGCAAAGGTGTTGGCGCTCAGAAGTGCGGTGCCGGTAAGGATTAACAGACAGCGGTTGAACAGTCGTTTCATCGGAAAGGCTCGCTCGGCAGCTGGTTATTGTGGGCCCGGTGTCTTCGTGCACCGTGCCCACAACGTTACTCAGCCAAGCGTGCACCAAAGCGCCCTGAGGCGACTGTGTTTTGCACAGTGGCGACTGTCCCACCACCCTGTGGCGAGGGAAGTTACCTTGTGGGAGCGAGCCTGCTCGCGATGGCGGACTGACAAGCAACAACTATGTTGAATGCAATGGCCTCATCGCGAGCAGGCTCGCTCCCACAGGGTTATGCGCCGTAGTGTTTCTGCCCCCAGGCCAGCAAGCCTTGCAGCAACTCCTTGAGCACCACCTGCGTCGGTGCCGCCAGGTCAGGCCGATAGCGGAACGGTTCGACCTCTTCCATGTAAGTGCACTGCCCCAACTCCAGCTGCACTGCGTGGATGTTTTCGGCCGGATTGCCGTAATGACGGGTGATGTGACCGCCCTTGAAACGCCCGTTGAGCACATGGCTGTAATCCGTGTGCCGGGCGCAGATCGCTTCGAGCTGGCTGGCCAGCTGTGGATCGCAACTGGCGCCGTTGAACGTGCCGAGGTTGAAGTCCGGCAACTTGCCGTCGAACAGGTGCGGGATCACCGAACGGATCGAATGCGCATCGAACAACAGCGCATAACCGAACTCGGCTTTCAACCGCGCGAGTTCTTGCTGCAGGGTGCTGTGGTACGGCGTCCAGACTTTCTCCAGGTAAGTCGCACGCTCCTGTGCAGACGGCTCCAGCCCTTCGCGGAACAACGGCACGCCGTCGAACAATGTCGCCGGGTACAGGCCAGTCGTCGCACCGATGTACAACGGCTTGTCGTCAGACGGCCGGTTAAGGTCGATGACGAACCGCGAATACTCGGCGGCCAGGGTGCTGGCGCCCAGCTCGGCGGCAAATTCGTAGAGCGTGGGAATATGCCAGTCAGTGTCCGGCAGGCTTTGTGCCTCGGGAATCAAACCGGCTTCAACCGCAGGCGTCAGACGCACGCCAGCGTGAGGCATGCTGATCAGCAGCGGCACCCGGCCTTGTTTGAAGTTCAGAACCTTATCCACAACTGTTCTCCTATAACTCGACTTCGACGCCGTGACGCACGACGCGTTTTTCCAGGTCACCGCCCAACCAGTACGACAGGTCGGCTGGGCGATCGATCTGCCAGGCCACGAAGTCAGCGACTTTGCCGACTTCGAGCGAGCCATGGGTTTGTTCCATGCCCAGTGCCTTGGCGGCGTGAATAGTCGCGCCGGCCAGCGCCTCTTCCGGAGTCATGCGGAAACAGGTGCAGGCCATGTTCAGCATCAACCGAACCGACAGCGCCGGCGAGGTGCCGGGATTGAGGTCGCTGGCAATGGCGATTTTCACGCCGTGCTTGCGCAAAGCATCCATCGGCGGCAATTGGGTTTCACGCAGGAAGTAGAAGGCTCCCGGCAGCAACACGGCAACAGTGCCGGAGGCCGCCATGGCGATGGCGTCCTCTTCGGTCATGAACTCCAGATGGTCGGCCGACAACGCGTGATAACGTGCCGCCAGGCTGGAACCGTGCAAGGACGACAATTGCTCGGCATGCAGCTTCACCGGCAAACCGAGTTGCTGCGCCGCGACGAACACCCGCTCGACCTGCGCAGGCGAAAACGCCAGGTATTCGCAGAACGCATCCACCGCATCGACCAGGCCTTCGGCGGCCAGCGCCGGCAGCATTTCGCTGCAGATATGGTCGATGTAGTCGTCGGCACGGTCGGCGTACTCTGGCGGCAAGGCGTGAGCGGCCAGGCAGGTGCTGCGCACACTGACCGGCAGTTCGGCGCCGAGGCGACGGATCACCCGCAGGATTTTCCGCTCACTGGCGAGGTCGAGGCCATAACCGGACTTCATCTCGATGCTGGTCACGCCGTCACGCAGCAAGCTTTTCAGGCGCTTCTTCGCACTGGCGAACAGCTCGTCCTCGGTCGCCGCACGCGTGGCGCGCACGGTGCTGGCGATGCCGCCACCGGCTGCTGCGATCTGCGCATAGCTCACGCCTTGCAGACGCTGCTCGAACTCGCCGCTGCGGTTGCCACCGAACACCGTGTGGGTGTGGCAGTCGATCAGGCCCGGGGTGACCCAGGCCCCCGCGAGGTCATGGACCTCGGGATATTCGCCGGACGGCAGCTCGCTACGTGGGCCGATCCACTCAATGTGCGCACCTGACGTCACGATGGCGGCATCCTCGATGATCGAGTAGGTGCCCTGCGCCATGCTTGCAACGTGGCAGTGTTGCCAGAGAGTTTTCATCCGAGGCCTCCGTTAGTTATCGATGAGAAAAAGAAGGATCACGCGCGACCAGGGCCGCCTGCCCTGCCGCCGGTTTGACCCACATCAGATAGGCCAGTACCAGCAACACGATCCAGACCACGCCGACGATCAGTGCCGCTTGGGTATCCGGGAAATAACCCAGCACGCCGAAGACAAACAGCATGAAGGCAATTGCCGCCATCGGTGCATAGGGCCAGAACGGTACCGGGAATTTCAGCTGCGCGACTTGCTCGGCGGTCATGGAGCRACGCATCGCCACCTGAGTGAACAGAATCATCAGCCAGACCCAGACGGTAGCAAAGGTCGCAATGGAAGCGATCAGCAGAAAGACGTTTTCCGGGATCAGGTAGTTCAGCAACACGCCCAGCAGCAGCGCGACACTCATCACCACCACGGTCATCCATGGCACGCCATTTCGCGACAGGCGGGCGAAGCCTTTCGGTGCGTGCCCTTGCTGGGCCAGACCGAACATCATGCGGCCAGCGCCGAAAATGTCACTGTTGATCGCCGAAATCGCCGCCGTAATCACCACAATATTAAGGATGGTGGCCGCCGAGCTGATCCCCAGCTTATCGAAGATCTGTACAAACGGGCTGCCCTGGCTACCGATCTGCTGCCAAGGAAAGATCGACATCAGCACCAGCATCGTCAGCACGTAGAACAGCAGAATCCGCAACGGTACGGCGTTGATCGCACGAGGCAACACGTGCTGCGGGTCTTTGGCCTCACCGGCGGTGACGCCAATGATTTCAATACCGCCAAACGCAAACATCACCACCGCGAACGAAGCGATCAGACCGCCCATGCCATTGGGCATGAAGCCGCCTTGGGTCCAGAGATTGCTGATGTCGGTCACCTGGCCAGGGGCCGTGCTGATACCGAACAGCATGATGCCGAAGCCCCCGAGGATCATCGCAACGATGGCGGCGACCTTGAGCAGCGACAGCCAGAACTCCATTTCACCGAAGACTTTGACGTTGCACAGGTTCAAGCCGCCGACGATGGAAACGACGCCCAGTACCCAAATCCAGCGAGAGACTTCCGGGAACCAGAAGCCCATGTAAATACCGAACGCAGTGACGTCGGCCATGCCGACGATGACCATTTCGAAGGCGTAGGTCCATCCCAGGATGAAGCCTGCCATCGGTCCCAGGTAAGTGCTGGCGTATTGACCGAAAGAACCTGCGACCGGGTTGTGCACAGCCATTTCGCCAAGGGCGCGCATGACCATGAACACCGCTGCGCCACCAATCAGGTACGCAAGCAGCACCGCAGGACCGGCCATCTGGATGGCCGAGGCAGAACCGTAAAACAGCCCGGTGCCGATCGCCGACCCCAGTGCCATGAAGCGAATATGTCGGGCAGATAGCCCGCGTTTCAAGCCGTTCTCTGGCTTTTGCATTTCTCGTCCTTAGTTGTTCTTGTCGGAGAAGATTGATGAGGGATGTAGGGCCTTGAACAGATTCGGCATTTGTACTTGCCTCAAGATCCTCCCTCACCCTAACCCTCTCCCCCAGAGGGGCGAGGGGACTGACTGCGAGTTGCTTTCGAGGTACTGCGACCTGAGATTATGAGTCGAACTCAGGCTCCGAACACAACGAGGATCGGCTCCCTTCCCCCTCTCCCCCTTGGGGAGAGGGCTGGGGTGAGGGGTGGATTTAGAGGGCGAAGACATCTTGGCCCTCCCCCCTCAGACCATTACAGACTAGGCAGCAACTTCGCCATTACCAGCTCATTCAAGCAACGCGAAGCCAGCAGTTCGCTCGCGGCGTTGATGTCCGGTGCAAAGAAACGGTCCTTCTCGTAGAACGGTACTTTGGCGCGCAGGGTGCTGCGAGCTTTTTCCAGTTTCGACGAAGTCTTCAGACCGTCGCGCAGGTCCAGGCCCTGGCAGGCTGCCAACCACTCGACAGCCAGAACACCGCGAGTGTTTTCAGCCATTTCCCACAGACGCTTGCCAGCGGCAGGTGCCATGGAAACGTGGTCTTCCTGGTTGGCGGACGTCGGCAGGCTGTCTACCGAATGCGGATGCGCCAGTGCCTTGTTTTCGCTGGCCAGAGCCGCCGCGGTCACCTGGGCGATCATGAAGCCGGAGTTCACGCCACCGTTGGCCACCAGGAACGGTGGCAGTTGCGACATGTGCTTGTCCATCATCAGCGAGATGCGACGCTCGCTCAGGGAACCGATTTCAGCGATGGCCAGGGCCATGTTGTCGGCCGCCATGGCAACCGGTTCGGCGTGGAAGTTACCGCCGGAGATCACGTCACCTTCAGCTGCGAAGACCAACGGGTTATCCGACACGGCGTTGGCTTCGATCGCCAACACTTCAGCGGCCTGACGGAACTGAGTCAGGCAGGCGCCCATGACTTGCGGCTGACAGCGCAGCGAGTACGGGTCCTGAACCTTTTCGCAGTTCTCGTGCGAATCGGAAACCTGGCTGCGCTCGCCCAGCAGGTCGCGGTAAGCGGCAGCAGCATCGATCTGGCCTTTTTGACCACGGGCAGCATGAATGCGAGCGTCGAATGGCGAGCGCGAGCCCAGCACGGCTTCAACGGTCAGACCGCCAAGGGCCAGGGCACCAGCGAACAGGTCTTCGCCTTCGAACAGGCCACGCAGTGCATAAGCGGTGGACACCTGAGTGCCGTTAAGCAGTGCCAGACCTTCTTTGGCCGCCAGGGTCAGCGGTTGCAGGCCTGCGACTTTCAGCGCTTCAGTTGCTGGCAGCCATTCACCTTTGTAACGGGCCTTGCCTTCGCCCAGCAGTACCAGCGACATGTGGGCCAGAGGCGCCAGGTCACCGGAAGCACCGACCGAACCTTTCAACGGAATGTGTGGGTAAACCTCAGCGTTGATCAAGGCGATCAGCGCGTCGATCACCACCCGGCGAATACCGGAGAAACCACGGCTCAGGCTGTTGACCTTGAGCACCATGATCAGACGCACCAGAGCGTCGCTGATTGGCTCGCCAACACCGGCAGCGTGGGACAACACCAGCGAGCGCTGGAGGTTTTCCAGGTCTTCGCTGGCAATGCGGGTCGAAGCCAGCAGGCCGAAACCGGTGTTGATGCCGTACGCGGTACGGTTTTCCACGAGGATCTGTTCCACGCAGGCAACACTGGCTTCGATCTGGGCGGAGGCACTGTCGTCGAGACGGACGTTGACCGGTTGCTGATAAACAGCGCGCAGTTGGGCAAGACTCAGTTGGCCAGGGATAAGATTCAGAGCAGTCACATTTATTCTCCTTTTGAGAGTTTTTATGCTCTTTATATAAGAGCAGTTAACTAACCAGACGCTCCGGATGATTCCGTTGTCCGTCGCTGCCCGCTTCTTGAGGGGGTGGCGCCTTGGCACGCTGGCTTTTGTAGAAATCAGTACAGCTTGGGTCACGCGGTTTACAGCAGTATCGGGTCTTTCAAAATCAATTCAGTCTGGAACATGGCAACTCTCCTAAACCACCGCCGCACGCCGCTGGACAAACCGGTCGACGTATTCATCGGCCGGCGAGTGAAGGATCTCTTTCGGCGTGCCGACCTGGATCAACTGCCCATCCTTGAGAATCGCAATCCGGTTGCCAATACGCACGGCCTCATCGAGGTCGTGGGTGATGAACACGATGGTCTTGTGCAGCGTCTGTTGCAGTTCGAGCAACTGGTCCTGCATCTCGGCGCGGATCAGCGGGTCAAGGGCACTGAAGGCTTCATCCATCAGGATGATGTCAGTGTCCGCCGCCAAGGCGCGGGCCAGGCCCACACGCTGACGCATACCGCCAGACAGTTGATGCGGGTATTTGTTTTCGTAGCCTTGAAGGCCCACGGTGTTGATCCAGTGTTGCGCGCGCTCGGCGCACACTTGCTTGCTTTCACCACGCACTTTCAAACCGTAGGCGACGTTGTCCAGTACGTTCTTGTGGGGCAACAGGCCGAAGCTCTGGAACACCATGCTGATCTTGTGCCGACGAAATTCGCGCAGGGCTTCCATGTCGTATTGCAGGATGTCCACGCCGTCCACCAGGATCACGCCGCTGGTCGGGTCGATCAGGCGGTTGATGTGCCGCACCAGTGTCGACTTGCCGGAACCCGACAGGCCCATGATCACGAATATCTCGCCGGTAGCGATGCTCAGTGACAGATCATTCACGCCAATCACGCAGCCGGTCTCGGCCAGTACCTGATCCTTGCTCTTGTTCTGTCGGATCATGTTCAGCGCATCGGCCGAACGGTTACCGAAAATCTTGAAAACGTTTTTGACTTCGATCTTGGCGGCGCTGTTCATTGGCTCACCTCATGCCGCGGACGACCGTAGGCTTGGGTAATCCGGTCAATGACCACCGCCAGAATCACGATCGCCAGACCGGCTTCAAGACCGCGTCCGACATTAAGGGTCTGGATCCCCACCAGCACGTCTTCACCCAGGCCACGCGCACCGATCATCGAGGCGATCACCACCATCGACAGGGCCATCATGGTGGTCTGATTGATCCCGGCCATAATGCTCGGCAGCGCCAGCGGCAGTTGCACGCCAAACAGTTGCTGCCAACGGTTGGCGCCGAAGGCATTGATCGCCTCCATGACTTCGCGATCGACCTGGCGAATGCCCAGATCGGTCAGGCGAATCAGCGGCGGTACAGCGTAGATCACCGTGGCGAAAATCGCCGGGACCTTGCCCAGACCGAACAGCATCAGCACCGGGATCAGGTACACGAAGCTGGGCATGGTCTGCATGATGTCGAGCAGCGGCATCAACACTGAACGCAGGCGATTGCTGCGCGCCGACAAAATGCCCAACGGAATGCCGATCAGCACCGAAATAACCGTCGCCACCAGCATCAGTGCCAACGTTTGCATGAGCTTGTCCCAGAGGCCGACAGCGCCCACCAGGAACAGCAAACCAACGATCACCGCCGTCGTCACCAGCTTGCGGGTCGCGTGCCAGGCAATGCCGGCAACAATCACCAGCATCAACCACCACGGCGCCGCACGCAGCAGGCCTTCGAGGTTGACGATGGCCCAGAGCAAGGTGTCGGAGATGTGGCGGAACACATCCCCGTAATTGACGACCAGCGAATCAACCCAGACGTTGACCCGGTCGGCGATGGAAAAGGTGAAGCTTTCGGGAAACATAAGAGACTCTCAATCAAGTGGATGTAGCGAACGTCCCGGCCAGCCTCTCGGTTAGCCGGGAGGTATCTGCCTACAGTTCCGCGTTGATTTTCCTGGCAGTGTCGGTAGTGACCCGCAACTGCCAGATCTCAGGATGTGCCTTCACGAAGATCTTCGCCAGTTTCGTCCAGTCAGATTGCTGCAACGCTATCCGCCCCACTTGTTTTCACTTTTACCGCGTCGCCCTGCTCAACCGGCAGTATCAGGCGATCGGGTACTGCGCTATGCCACTTCTTGGCAGCGAAGTAGTACATCGCTGCCGGGACCACCAGGCCAATGATCCACGAGATGTCGGTATCACCGAGGCTTGCGACCAGAGGGCCAGTGTAGAAGTGGGTGGAAATGAACGGCATTTGAATCAACACGCCGAACACGTAAATGCTGATGCCCATGATGTTCCAGCGACCGTAGCGACCCTCGGGGTTGGACAGTGCCGGAATGTCATAGCGTTCTTTGGTGATGCAGTAGAAGTCCACCAGGTTGATCGCGCTCCATGGCGTGAAGAACGCCAGCAGGAACAGGATGAACGCAGAGAATTCCTTGAGGAACGAGTCCTTGCCAAGCAATGCCAGAGCCGCGGCAAGCGACACCATGATGAAGATGTACAGCAGACGCACACCGCTTCCAATGTGGCGGCTGCCACGGAAGCCACTGATGATCGTCGCGATCGACATGAAGCTGCCGTAGGCGTTCAAGGTGGTCACAGTGACTTTGCCGAAAGCCACGGCGAAGTACAGCAGTGCCGCGACAACCCCGGTACCRCCCAGGCTGACGATGAACGACACCTCGTGGTGAGCGAACTGCGAACCGGCCAGGGCTGCGGCGAAGACGCCGAAGACCATCGACGCCTGTGCACCGATCACCGAACCCAGGCCAACGGCCCAGAAGGTTTTCGACGCCGAGGTGCTGCGCGGCAGGTAACGCGAGTAGTCCGCCACATAAGGGCCGAACGCGATCTGCCAGGACGCCGACAGCGACACCGCCAACAGGAAACTCGCCACCGAGAAGTGCTTGTTGCCCAGCAATGCGCCGATGTCGTTACCGGCCAAAAGTTTGTAGAACAGGTAGATGAACGCCACCACGCCCAGCACACTGGCGACCCGGCCGATGCCGTGGATCACCCGATAGCCGAAGATGGTGAAGACCATGATCGAGCCGGCGAACAGCGTGATACCGACCCAGTCTTCGACGTGCAGCAACTGCGCGACCGCCTGCCCTGCCAGCAAGGATCCGCTGGCCGAGAAGCCGATGTACATCAGGCACACCAGCACCAGCGGAATCACCGCCCCATACACGCCAAACTGCACACGGCTGGAGATCATTTGCGGCAAACCGAGTTGCGGACCTTGCGCGGCGTGCAGCGCCATGACGCCACCGCCGAGCAATTGGCCGATCAGCAAACCGATCAACGACCAGAACACATCCCCGCCCAGTACCACCGCCAAAGCACCCGTCACAATCGCGGTGATTTGCAGGTTGGCACCCAACCACAGGGTGAACTGACTCAATAGACGACCGTGTCTTTCCGCTTCCGGGATGTAGTCGATCGACCGCTTCTCGATCAACGGTTTACTGCGTGCACGATCATCATTAGCCATGGGTCAACCTCTGTGGATTGTTATGGGTATACCAGGTGTTGGTGTGTTGGCTTTTGTGGGAGCGAGCCTGCTCGCGATAGCGGTTTGTCAGTCAACAAAGATGTTGAATGTGCTGGCCTCATCGCGAGCAGGCTCGCTCCCACCAAAAGCTCCTGCGCCTACAGGTATTGCGTTATTTACCGGTGATCATCGGCAGGTTCAGGCCCTGCTCCTTGGCACAGTCGATAGCGATCTGGTAACCGGCATCGGCGTGACGCATAACACCGGTGGCCGGGTCGTTGTGCAGAACGCGAGCGATACGCTCGGCCGCTTCGTCAGTACCGTCGCAAACAATCACCATGCCCGAGTGTTGGGAGAAGCCCATGCCGACGCCGCCGCCGTGGTGCAGGGAAACCCAGGTCGCGCCGCTCGCGGTGTTCAGCAGAGCGTTGAGCAGTGGCCAGTCGGACACGGCGTCGGAGCCATCCTGCATGGATTCGGTTTCGCGGTTAGGGCTCGCCACCGAACCGGAGTCCAGGTGGTCGCGGCCGATCACGATCGGTGCCGACAGCTCGCCACTGCGGACCATTTCGTTGAACGCCAGGCCCAGCTTGGCGCGCAGACCCAGACCCACCCAGCAGATACGCGCCGGCAGACCCTGGAAGCTGATGCGCTCGCGCGCCATGTCCAGCCAGTTGTGCAGGTGGGCGTCGTCCGGGATCAGCTCCTTGACCTTGGCGTCGGTTTTGTAGATGTCTTCAGCGTTACCCGAGAGTGCAGCCCAACGGAACGGACCGATACCACGACAGAACAGCGGACGGATGTAGGCCGGCACGAAGCCCGGGAAGTCGAATGCGTTCTCGACGCCTTCTTCTTGCGCCATCTGACGGATGTTGTTGCCGTAGTCGAACGTCGGGATGCCTTGCTTCTGGAAGTCGAGCATCGCTTTGACGTGCACGGCCATCGATTGCTTGGCGGCTTTGATCACAGCAGCCGGCTCGGTCTTGGCGCGAGCGCGGTACTCTTCCCAGGTCCAACCGGCTGGCAGGTAACCGTTGAGCGGATCGTGGGCGCTGGTCTGGTCGGTGACCATGTCCGGACGCACGCCGCGACGGACCAATTCCGGCAGGATTTCTGCCGCGTTACCCAGCAGGGCGATGGAAATCGCTTTGCCTTCTTTGGTGTATTTGGCGATGCGCGCCAGCGCGTCGTCGAGGTCTTTGGCCTGCTCGTCGACATAACGGCTTTTCAGACGGAAATCGATGCTCACTTGTTGGCATTCGATGTTCAGCGAGCACGCGCCGGCCAGGGTAGCGGCCAGTGGTTGAGCACCACCCATGCCGCCCAGACCTGCAGTCAGGACCCAGCGACCGGTGAGGTTGTCGTTGTAGTGCTGGCGACCGGCTTCAACGAAAGTTTCGTAGGTGCCCTGAACGATGCCCTGGCTGCCGATATAGATCCAGCTGCCGGCAGTCATCTGGCCGTACATGGCCAGGCCTTTGGCGTCGAGTTCGTTGAAGTGCTCCCAGCTCGCCCAGTGTGGTACCAGGTTGGAGTTGGCGATCAGTACGCGTGGGGCGTTGCTGTGAGTCTTGAAGACGCCGACCGGCTTGCCGGATTGCACCAGCAGGGTCTCGTCGTCATTCAGGTTGGTCAGGCTCTCGACGATCTTGTCGTAGCATTCCCAGTTACGCGCCGCGCGACCGATACCGCCGTAAACCACCAGTTCTTTAGGGTTCTCGGCAACTTCCGGGTCGAGGTTGTTCATCAACATGCGCAGCGGCGCTTCGGTCAGCCAGCTTTTGGCGGTCAGCTTGTTGCCACGCGGGGCACGGATTTCAACGTCCCGGTGCTTAGTAAAAGTGACGGGGGTCGGTTTCTGGGTATTGTCAGTCACGAAAAAAACTCCTCAGCAATCAATCCAAACCAGCCCAGGCAGTGGGCGAGCAAGCCAATGTGCAGATGGTGCACACCGGCGAATCAGTGGACGATGGTCGAGTCTTCGTGACTCATACACATACGTCTTTACTTGTACATACAAGCATATGCAATCAAGCGGCCAACTTTCTGGATGGCGCTTCAACAAAGTGCTGAATCTGGCTGAAAAGCCCTTGGGACAAGGGTTTGGCGGGGATCGATATTTTTTTGGAAGGATTTTTTCGAGAAGTGACAATTGTTACCTGAGCGCGGTTTTGCGCCACGCTGGGGCGTTCGGTAACAGATTGGTGCGCACAGGGAAACGGATTTCGGGGGACGGAAAGCAAAAGATCGCAGCCTGCGGCAGCTCCTACGGAACAGGTTATCCCTGAGTAGGAGCTGCCGCAGGCTGCGATCTTTTCAAGACAGTTGAATCAKAGCGCTGTCAGCTCAATCACGCAGCACTGACCGCTGACGGAAACATCCAGCAGCCCGGTGTTACCGTTCAGTTGCAGACAATCATGACGACCCAGTGCCTGGGCCGCACCACCATTGATTCGCACTTCAAGCGCATCAGTCACGCTGAATACCAGCAACGTTCCGGCAGAACTGAAAAACCGTTGCTCGCCCGCCAGCCACTGCAACCGCGCCTGGTAACGATTCGGCGCATAAATCAGGTTGAAGTCGCGAATCGCACCGCCAAGCAGGGTGCAGGAAACATGGCTTTCGCCACTGAACGCAAACGGGTCCAGCGGTAACAGGGACCGCGTGTTCTGGCCGTCGACCGTCAAGGTCATGCCTTCGCCCTGCAGCACGGTGATGACCCGCTCGTAGCCTGCAAAGGTCGAGAACCCGCCCGACTCACCGATATCGGCAATCGACAGGCGCCAGCCAAAGCCATCCAGGCCGGTGCCTGCATCGCGGGTGATTTCTTCGGTGCTGCCGCCGCCGTTTTTCCAGGGCATGCGCGGATAATTCGCCGCGCGCAAAACGTTCAACTGGCTCATTCATGCCTCTTATTATTTGTGGCTCTATTTGTGAAACCGCCCTTCCAGACGATGGCGGGAACCGGGGTGGATCAGACGAGCGGCCGTCACGGGCTGGCGCCCGGACCAGGTCCGACGGCGGATCAGCAGGCACGGCTCGCCTTTTTCGATCTGCAGCAATTTGCATTCGGAGGGCTCGGCAAGAATCGCTTCGACCACGTGCTCGCCTTCGGTCAAAGGTGCGACCTGATTCAG
Source organism: Pseudomonas sp. 05T35 (assembly GCF_056396605.1). Taxonomy (NCBI): domain Bacteria; kingdom Pseudomonadati; phylum Pseudomonadota; class Gammaproteobacteria; order Pseudomonadales; family Pseudomonadaceae; genus Pseudomonas; species Pseudomonas sp. 05T35. Next base: position 4,379 of record NZ_JBFTLU010000015.1, on the reverse strand, counting down.
ATAGGCGTAAGGCGTTTGCAGGGTGAAGTCTTGCTTGAGGTATTCCGGCGCGACCAGGGCGTTGACGAAACGGTCCTCGATTTGCACGGGAATATCGTTCTCGAAATGCACAATCAGCGAGTGGAAGACCTTTTGGCCTTCACGCATGTCCAGTGCCAGGGCGCGCTCGGAACCGGCGGCCTCTTCTTCCAGAGTAATCACCTTGCACGTGTGGCGATGGCCACGGGAGGCGATTTCGTCGGCAATGTTATGCACTTCGAACAACGCGGACTGGCTCTTGGGTTCGGCGACAAAGGTGCCGACGCCTTGCATGCGCACCAACAGACCGTCAGCCGTCATCTCGCGCAAGGCGCGATTGATGGTCATGCGGCTGAAACCCAACTGACTGACCAGCTCGCTTTCCGACGGCACGCGGTAATGCGGCGGCCAGTTTCCACTGTCGATTTGCTGGGTGATCATCTGTTTGACGCGAGCGTACAAGGGCGCCGGACTGTCGCCCAGATTGGCACTCAGCGGTGAAACTACAGGCGGAGTCGGCACAGGAAATCCTTGTTCGTTGATGAAAGTCACTAGCTTGCCGGAGTTTACCGAGCAGGCAAACGTCTGTATATGTATATACAAATAACACACGATGGGGTACTGAACCATGTCCGCCTTCTTTGCCGAACGCGCGCTTTTGCCTAGTGGATGGGCCAACAATGTACGTCTTGAGGTCAGTGCCGATGGCCTGCTGACCCACATCCAGGCCGATGCCAGCGCTGAAGGCGCCGAACGGCTGAGCGGTCCGCTGCTGCCGGGCATGCCGAATCTGCACTCCCACGCCTTCCAGCGGGCGATGGCCGGACTGGCCGAAGTGGCGGGTAATCCGAACGACAGTTTCTGGACCTGGCGCGATTTGATGTATCGCCTCGTCGGAAAAATCAGTCCGGAACAACTCGGGATCATCGCCCGTCAGCTCTACATCGAAATGCTCAAGGCCGGTTACACCTCGGTCGCCGAATTCCATTACGTGCACCACGACCAAAACGGCCATCCCTACGCGGACCCGGCCGAACTGTCGTTGCAAATCAGCCAGGCGGCCAGCGCCTCCGGCATCGGCCTGACCTTGCTGCCCGTACTCTACAGCCACTCTGGTTTCGGTGGCCTGGCACCCAATGAAGGTCAGCGACGCTTCATCAACAGCACTGAAAACTACCTGAAGCTACAAGCCCGCTTGCAGCCACTGCTGGCACGGCAACCGGCGCAACAACTGGGCCTGTGCTTCCACTCGCTGCGTGCGGTCACCCCGCAGCAAATCAGCGAAGTGCTGGCAGCCAGCGACAAACACTGCCCGGTGCATATCCACATCGCCGAGCAGCAAAAGGAAGTCGACGACTGCCTGACCTGGAGCGGTCGCCGTCCGCTGCAATGGCTGTATGAAAATACCGACGTCGATCAGCGCTGGTGCCTGGTCCACGCGACCCACGCCAACCCGGAAGAAGTCAGCCTGATGGCCAAGAGTCGCGCCATCGCCGGTTTGTGCCTGACCACCGAGGCCAACCTGGGTGATGGAATATTCCCGGCCGTGGACTTCCTCGCCCAAGGCGGGCGCATGGGCATTGGCTCGGACAGCCATGTGTCGCTGAGCGTGGTGGAAGAACTGCGCTGGCTGGAATATGGCCAGCGCCTGCGCGATCAGCGACGTAACCGCTTGTATGGCGCCGATCAGCCAATGGTCGGGCGTACCCTGTACGACGCCGCACTCGACGGTGGCGCACAGGCGCTGGGCCAGCCGATTGGCGCATTGGAAGTCGGCAAACGCGCCGACTGGCTGGTGCTCGACGGCAACGACCCTTACCTGGCAACCGCCAGTGGCGACGGGATTCTGAACCGTTGGTTGTTTGCCGGTGGCGACCGCCAGGTGCGTGACGTGCTGGTGAACGGCAAGTGGGTAGTACGCGACGGGCATCATGCTGGCGAAGAAGACAGTAACCGCGCGTTCACCCAAGTGCTGCGCGACCTGTTGGGCTGACACATAAAACTGTGGGAGCGAGCCTGCTCGCGATGACGGCAACACATTCAGCAATTGTGTTTACTGATCGATCGCTATCGCGAGCAGGCTCGCTCCCACATGGGTTGTGCGGTGGCTGTTACTTCGAGGTCTGGGCCATCTTGGTATCCGACACCCGCCAGATCAGGCGTGTGGTGTCGTACCCCTGCTGACGCGCTCTGCTCAGCAGTTCCTCGCGGGTATCGGCGTTGACTTCCGGCTTGCGTGACAGCAACCACAGGTTGCGTCGATTGGGGCTACCGACAATCGCGGTCTGGTAATCGTCGCTGACATACAGCACCCAGTAATTGCCCTTGCTCATGCCTGGCAACAACCGGGTAAACCAGTTATCGAAGTTCACCCACAGCTTGTCGTTCTTGCCGGGAATCTGCGGCGTTGCCGTGCCCTTGGCCTCTTCCCATTTCCACTCGGGGGTCAGGCAACGGTTCAACACTTCCATGTCGCCGTCGTTCTTGAGGGTGTAATGGGCTTCGGATTGCGCGCAGTTACGCTGGAAGTACATCGGCATGCGAGCCAACTCGTACCATTTACCCTGGTAACGCTTGAGGTTGACGCTATTGACCGTTTTCGGCGCCAGCGAATCATCGCCAGAAGTGGCGCAGCCGGCCAACAACAGACCGGCCAAAAGAACTATTACTAACCGCATCATTATTTTTCTCCCGTGGGCGTTTGCCCCGGTTTACTTCAGGCCTTGCCCGGAAAACATCAGCACTTTGTCACCGGCGTACTGCACGCTGATAAAGCTGTTCTTGTCGCCCCAGGTACAGCTGGACATGCCCAACGCGCCTGAACAATCGGCAGGTTTACCCAACAACGCTTCGACCTCGGCCTTGGGCATGCCCGTCGACAGTTTCGAATAGTTTTCCTGGTTGATCTTGCTGCACGCAGCCAACAGCACGCAAAAAGACAACAAGGCGATAGATCGCAGCGACATGGTGTAACTCCTGGTAAAAAGGGAAGGCATGGCTGCCAACCAGAAGCTTAGAAGAGAAAACCCCCTTCTGGTTCCCACCCGTACCGGGTATTTCTTGAAGGGTAAAATCGACATTTCGCACCAAAATCAGGCATTTTTTTGCGCTGATCGGTATTTCGTCGGTTTTCGTCAAACCCGCCTAATCTTTGGCGCTCCCCTGTCGACATAGAAGCAGCGCCAAGCCTGCCCTGAGGCAATTTGACGCTCCTCGTTGATCAGTCCTCCCGCGGTAGCGCCTTTAATGACCAGAAACATGAAGTTCAGCCACAAGATCCTGCTCGCTGCTGCCCTTGTGGTGGCGGTAGCGTTCGCCTGTTTCATTCTGTTCAACGACTACCGTCAGCGCCAAACCCTGCGCAACAGCACCGAGTCCTCGATGCAGGAACTCGGCAGCCTGACCACCAGCAACATCCAGACCTGGCTGGAAAGCCGCATCCAGTTGCTGCAATCGCTGGCCCAGCAAGTGGCCGTCGACGGCCCGGCGCTGGACAGCCTGAAACGCGCGGTCGGCCTGCCGGCCTACACCAGCAACTTTCAGTTGAGCTATTTCGGCGGTGCCGATGGCGTGATGTTCTCGGTGCCGGCCGGCAATCGCGCGGCAGACTACGACCCACGCGCCCGCGGCTGGTACAAAGCCGCCAACAGTGCACAGCAAACCATCGTTACCGAACCGTACATCGCCGCCTCTTCGGGCAAGCTGGTGATCACCGTCGCTACCCCGGTGCAACATCAAAACCAGATGATCGGCGTCGCCGGTGCAGACATCGACCTGAGCAGCGTCAGCGCGATCATCAACTCGCTGAACTTCGGCGGCCACGGCCACGCATTCATCGTCAGCAGCGACGGCAAGATCCTGATTCACCCGGACAGCAAACTGGTGCTCAAAAGCCTCACCGAGGCCTACCCGGCCGGCGCGCCGAAGGTCAGCCCCGGCATGAAGGAAGTCGAGGTAGACGGCAAGACCCAGTTCATCTCGTTCACCCACGTCAACGGCGTACCGTCGGCCGATTGGTACGTGGCACTGGTGCTCGATCAAGACACTGCATACTCGATGCTCAGCGAATTCCGCACCTCGGCGATCATCGCCATGGTGATTGCCGTGGTCATCATCATCGCGCTGCTCGGCATGCTGATCCGCGTCCTGATGCAGCCGTTGCTGACCATGGGTCGCGCCATGCATGACATCGCCGAAGGCGAAGGCGACCTGACCAAACGCCTGACCATTCATGGCCAGGACGAATTCGGGGCGCTAGGCACTTCGTTCAACCGCTTCGTCGAGCGTATTCACACCTCGATCCGCGAAGTGTCGTCGGCCACCGGCCAAGTCAACGAAGTCGCCCTGCGAGTGGTCAGCGC
>NZ_JBFTLU010000014.1:0-33041 GCF_056396605.1 Pseudomonas sp. 05T35 | reverse complement strand
GTGCTCCTAAGGTAAATCGTCGGATCTACCATCGATACGTTGTTAACTATCGTCCCGCTCGCGGATGTATTCCTCGAGCAGCTTCTTCTCTTCTCCAGAAAGCGAGCGGCTTTCCAGAAGATCGGCGCGTCGTTCAAAGGTCCTACCAAGGGACTGCTGTAAACGCCAACGCCGGATATGCGCGTGATTGCCACTCAGCAACACGTCGGGAACACGCTGATCCGCATACACCTCAGGTCGGGTGTAGTGCGGGCAATCCAGCAGACCATCCGTAAAGGAATCTTCCTCGGCGGAGTCCGCATGCCCTAAAGCTCCAGGCAGCAGTCGTGTAACCGCATCGATCAGGACCATCGCCGGCAGCTCGCCGCCAGACAGTACATAGTCGCCAATCGACCACTCTTCATCGACATGAGCGTCAATAAAACGCTCGTCAATGCCTTCATAGCGGCCGGCAATCAGGATTAATGCTTCCTCATTCGCCAACTCGCGTACCGCCGACTGAGTCAGTTGACGGCCTTGGGGCGACAGGTAAATCACCTTCGCCGCCTCCCCGGCTGCTGCCTTGGCCTGAACCAGAGCATCTTCCAGGGGCTTGATCTTCATCACCATGCCCGGACCACCGCCAAATGGGCGATCGTCCACAGTGTGATGTCGATCCGTTGTGTAGTCTCGCGGATTCCAACAGGTCAGCTGCAAGAGCCCCTGTTTCACCGCACGACTGGTGATGCCGTAGTCGCTGATGGCGGAAAACATCTCGGGAAACAAACTGATCACTTCGACGCGCAAGTTAGCCACGCTTAGAAGTCCGCGTCCCAATCCACCTTCATCTCGCCCGCTGCGAGGTCGACGGCCAACACGCATTGCTCCGTATAGGGCAACAGGCGTTCGCGATCATCCAGGCTGCCAGCGCAAGGCTTGACCACCATGACATCGTTCGAGCCAGTCTCCAGCAGGTGATCGATCTTCCCGAGCAATTGCCCGAGGTGGTCGATGACCTTCAGACCTTCCAGCTGGTACCAGTAGTACTCGCCGTCGGTCAGATCAGGAAACAGGTTACGCGGCACGCAGATTTCAAAACCGGCCAGAAGACGAGCTTCTTCGCGGTCATCGAGACCTTTGAGCTTTGTGACCAGAAACTTGCCGCCTTGTACGCGGCCGCTGACCAGCTCTACCTGCCGTACATCGCCTTCGCGCTTGAGCGTCCAGGTTTTGTAGTCCAACAGGTTTCCAATCGGATCAGTAAAGGAAAAGACCTTCACTTCGCCGCGAACGCCATGAATAGAATAAATCTTGCCGATAACGATCAAATCATCAGCGATTGCTGGCGTCGCGTTCATATCGCTCAGGCCGCAGCCTTAGAAGCGTCCTTCAGCAACTGAGCAACGCGCTCAGAAGGTTGTGCACCAACGCTCAGCCAGTAGGCTACGCGCTCTTGGTTCACGGACAGGCGGACTTCTTGACCACGAGCGATCGGGTTGAAGAAACCAACTTGTTCTTTGTGCGAACCGTCGCGTGGGTTGCGGCTGTCGGTCACGGTCAAGTGGTAGAACGGGCGCTTTTTGGAGCCGCCAAGGGCAAGACGGATTGTTAGCATGTGAACATAGTTCCTGTAGTCGGTGCTGCAAATCTAAATGCACAGCGGGCATAGGTGCCCGAAAGGCCGCATATTCTAAGGAATATCCGGACTTTTGCAAATGTCTTTTTCCGGCACCTGTCAGTGTGCCATCCAGATTTGCTATAGAGCCGTTGCGAACAACGGCGAGTCAGCTCCCGCCAATGCGGGCTTGCTGTGGGTCCCACGTCCGTGTGGGGCCGCGCCGACATGAATGCCGACGCGAATTTTTTACATCTTGGGCATGCCGCCGCCGGGCAACATACCGCCCATGCCGCGCATCATTTTGGCCATTCCGCCTTTGGCGGAGAACTTCTTCATCATCTTCTGCATCTGCTTGTGCTGCTTGATCAAGCGCCCGATGTCCTGCACCTGGGTGCCGGAACCCATGGCGATCCGACGCTTGCGCGAACCGCTGATCAGCTCAGGGTCGCGGCGCTCGGCCGGGGTCATGGAGTTGATGATGGCTTCCATCTGCTTGAATTGCTTCTCTGCCGCACCCTGGGCATTGCCCATTTGCGCCAGATTGACCCCGCCGATGTTCGGCAGTTTGTCCATGAGCCCGCCGAGGCCGCCCATGTTCTTCATCTGTTGCAGCTGATCGCGGAAGTCTTCGAGGTCGAAGCCTTTGCCCTTTTTCAGCTTCTTGGCCAGCTTGTCGGCCTTTTCCTTGTCGAGGGTCTGTTCGGCCTGCTCGATCAGGCTGAGTACGTCGCCCATGCCGAGGATGCGCGAAGCGATCCGCTCCGGGTGGAACGGTTCGAGGGCTTCGGTCTTCTCGCCCATACCGATGAACTTGATCGGCTTGCCAGTGATCGCACGTACCGACAGCGCGGCACCGCCACGGGCGTCACCGTCAACCTTGGTCAGGATCACACCGGTCAGCGGCAGCGCGTCGCCAAAGGCCTTGGCCGTGATGGCGGCGTCCTGGCCGGTCATGGCGTCGACCACGAACAGCGTTTCGACCGGTTTGATCGCGGCGTRCAGGGCCTTGATCTCGCCCATCATCTCTTCGTCGATGTGCAGGCGACCGGCAGTATCGACGATGACCACGTCGATGAATTTCAGTCTCGCTTCTTTAATGGCCGCTTCGGCGATGTCGACCGGCTTCTGGCTCAGGTCGGACGGGAAGAACGTCACACCGATGTCGTTGGCCAGGGTTTCCAGCTGCTTGATCGCGGCCGGGCGGTAAACGTCCGCCGACACCACCATGACCGACTTCTTCTTGCGCTCTTTGAGGAAGCGCGCCAGCTTGCCAGCGGTGGTGGTTTTACCGGCACCTTGCAAACCAGCCATCAAAATGACGGCAGGCGGCACGGCGCTCAGGTTCAAGTCTTCGTTGGCTGCGCCCATCAGGCTTTCGAGTTCGGCCTGGACAATCTTCACGAAGGCCTGGCCCGGCGTCAGGCTGCGCGACACCTCGGTGCCGACAGCACGCTCCTTCACCGAGTTGACGAAGTCTTTGACCACCGGCAAGGCGACGTCGGCTTCGAGCAACGCCATGCGCACTTCGCGCAGGGTGTCTTTGATATTGTCCTCGGTCAGCTTGGCCTTGCCAGTGACATGGCGCAGCGTCTGCGAGAGACGGTCGGTTAAGTTTTCAAACATGCGCGATCCTTTCAGGCCCTATGGAGACCGAGGTAATGGCGGCCCAGACCGTGAAAAACATGTGCTCGGCGAGCCTGCGGCGTGGGCAGGTCGCGGATTATAGCGAAGACTGCGTCTGGCGCACACCCGCCGTCTGGTTGAGTGGTCTTTCGTGTCATGTCGGTTGTATGCCAAACTCAGCCTCTTTCGGGCTTGCCTAACAGGATTTATGCTCCCTTTGTCACCCAGTTTGCTCAGCACCCTCGCCGCCGCTTGCTTGTACGCCGCTGCGACTCTCTATCAAGGCACTCGTCTGGCCCAAGGCGCCAAGGCGAACAAACGCCTGCTGGTCTCGCTCGGCATCCTTGCCGTGCTGGCCCACAGCGCGAGCCTCCTCACCCACCTGATGACGCCGACTGGCCTGGGCCTGGACTTTTTCAGTGCCGCCAGCCTGATCGCCGCAGCCGTCATCGCGCTGACGCTGCTGGCCTGCTCACGGATCCCGGTCGAAAACCTGCTGGTGTTGCTGTTCCCGCTGGGGATGACCACGGTGCTGCTGGCGCAGTTCGCACCCTCGGGCACCGTGCAGGTGATCGACGAAGAACCTGGGATTCTTGCGCATATCCTGCTGTCGATCCTCGCCTATGGCATGTTCACCATCGCGGTGTTCCAGGCTTTGCTGCTGTTGGTCCAGGACCACCAGCTCAAGTTCAGTGTGTTGCTGTGGGGCCGCAATCGTCTTGGCTGGCGCGGCCACAAGGCCATTCGCTGGACCCTCGCCGGTTTCTGCCTGCTGATGCTGGCCTATTTTGGCAGCAAGCTGGTCCGCGAATTCATCCTGCACATCTGACGGGTATTCGCTATGGATAACCTGCCCATAGGGCCGCTGCTCGCCGTGCTGGCCCTGCTGATCTTATGGTCAGGGCTGTTCACCGCCATCGAAGCCGCACAGCAGCATCTATTGACCCAGCGGACCGCCTCGCGCTCCGGCGACAAGCCGGTGGCAAAACTCAACTTCCCGCTCAACAGCCTGATCCTCTGCAATACCCTGTGCCGCGCACTGGTGGTGGTCATCAGCACGCTGCTGGCGATTTTCGGCTGGGCTGAAAAAGGTCCATGGCTCGCCTGCCTGAGTGCCACTGCTGCGCTACTGGTATTTGCCGAATACCTGCCACGCACCCTCGCCAGCCGTTATCCGGACGCCATTCTGGCGCTGGGCAACACCCTGCTCGGCGTGCCGCTGAAAATAATTTACCCGGCCGCCTGGCTGCTCGGCGGCATCAGCCAATTACTGCTCAAGCCGTTCGCACGCAAGGTCAAGGTCGTCCAGCAAAGCGAAGACGAGCCACCTGCCCTGCAGAACAACGACACCGACCACGAACACCCGACCTGCCGACCACACGCGCTGTCGGGCATTCATGCGCTGGATAACATCACCGTCAACGACATCCTGGTGCCGCGCAGCGAAGTCGACGGGATCAATCTGGACGACTCGATCGAGGAAATCATCGAACAGCTGCGCGCCAACAAACGCACGCGCCTGCCGGTGTTTCACAGCGATATCAACCAGGTCGAAGCGGTACTCAATACCCGACAGATCCGCCATTTGCTGCCCGACGCCAGTCTGACCAAAGACGCCTTGCTGGCGGCGTGCCACGAACCTTACTTCGTCCCGGAAAGCACCCCGCTGCAACTGCAATTGCTGAATTTTCACAAGCAGCAGCGCCGCCTGGGCATGGTGGTCGACGAATACGGTGAAGTAGAAGGCATCGTCACCCTGGAAGACATTCTCGAAGAAATCGTCGGCGAATTCGAAAGCCAGCACAGCCTCGACAACCCGCACATTCACCCGCAGGCCGACGGCCGGTTGGTGATCGAGGGTGCAGCCTCGATTCGCGAACTGAACAAGAGCCTCGGCTGGCACCTGCCGAGCGACGGCCCGAAAACCCTCAACGGGCTGGTCACCGAGGCACTGGAAACCATTCCAGACAGCGCGGTGTGCCTGAAAATCGGGCGTTATCGCCTGGAAATCCTCGAAACCGAAGACAACCGCGTCAGCCGGGTATTGATCTGGCACGTAGCCGCTGGCGAGGCCACAAGCCTGCGCTCGATGGCAAAACCGCTGTAGAACCCACATCCCTGGGTGTTTCAACCATAATAATTCGCTCCACAGGAGCACATGACTGTCAGGGATTACCGCATGACTACCAGCACCACTTACAGCGACGCTGTGCCTGCCCAACCGACGAACTCCACTACGCGAGTCGCAACGGCCAGTTTTATTGGCACCGCCATCGAGTTCTACGACTTCTACGTCTATGCCACCGCCGCCGCGCTGGTGATCGGCCCGGTGTTCTTTCCGCAGACCTCCGGCACCGCCCAGATGCTCTCGGCCTTCCTGACCTTCGGTATCGCGTTCCTGGCCCGCCCCTTGGGCTCGGCGCTGTTCGGCCACTTTGGCGATCGTATCGGGCGCAAATCCACCCTGGTCGCGTCCTTGCTGCTGATGGGCGTCTGCACCACGCTGATCGGCGTGCTGCCGGGTTACGAGAGCATTGGCGCCTGGGCACCGATCCTGCTTTGTGTGTTGCGCTTCGGCCAGGGCCTTGGACTGGGCGGTGAATGGGGCGGTGCAGCATTGCTCGCCACCGAAAACGCACCAAAGGGCAAACGCGCCTGGTTCGGCATGTTCCCGCAACTCGGCCCTTCTATCGGTTTTCTCGCGGCTAACGGATTGTTCCTGACCCTGGCGATGACCCTGAACGACGAGCAATTTCGCTCCTGGGGCTGGCGGATTCCGTTCCTGCTCAGCGCCGTGCTGGTGATGGTCGGCCTGTATGTGCGCCTGAAACTGCATGAAACGCCGGTCTTCGCCAACGCGATGGCACGTCAGGAACGGGTGAAGATCCCGCTGGTCGAGCTGTTCAGCCAATACTGGGCACCGATGCTGTTGGGTGCAGCGGCGATGGTCGTCTGCTACGCGCTGTTTTACATCTCGACGGTGTTTTCCCTGAGTTACGGTGTTTCGACCCTGGGTTACAGCCGCGAAACCTTCCTCGGCCTGCTGTGCTTCGCCGTGCTGTTCATGGCCGCAGCCACACCGCTGTCGGCGTGGGCCAGTGACCGTTTCGGGCGCAAACCGGTGCTGATCATCGGTGGCGTGCTGGCGATTCTCTCGGGCTTCACCATGGAACCGCTGCTGACCCACGGTACGACCTGGGGTGTGGCACTGTTCCTGTGCATCGAGCTGTTCTTGATGGGCGTGACGTTCGCCCCGATGGGCGCGTTGCTGCCAGAGCTGTTCCCCACCCGCGTGCGTTATACCGGCGCGTCGGCGGCCTACAACCTGGGCGGCATTGTTGGCGCTTCGGCGGCACCGTTCTTCGCGCAGAAGCTGGTGGCGATGGGTGGATTGAGTTGGGTTGGCGGGTATGTGTCAGTGGCAGCGGTGATCAGCCTGATCGCGGTGCTGTGCCTGAAAGAGACGCGGCATAACGACCTGAATCAGGTCTCTTAAAGCAAGAGCATCGCGAGCAGGCTCGCTCCCACATTAGATTTCGGGTCTACACACAATCTGTGCCCAACCGAAAATCCTGTGGGAGCGAGCCTGCTCGCGATAGACGCGCCTCGGTTTACAGCTCTACAACGACAGCTTGGGAAGCGCGGGTCGCTTTGGCCCGGGCGGCCTCGATCGACTCGTCACGAGCCAGGGCAACGCCCATCCGGCGCTGGCCGTTGACTTCCGGCTTGCCAAACAGGCGCAGTGCCGTATCCGGCTCGGCCAGGGCGGCACCCAGGTTGGCGAAAGCGGTCTGGGTCGACTGCCCTTCCACCAGAATCACTGCCGACGCCGACGGGCCGAACTGACGGATCAACGGGATCGGCAGGCCGAGAATCGCCCGTGCATGCAAGGCGAACTGCGACAGGTCCTGAGAAATCAGGGTCACCAGACCGGTGTCGTGCGGGCGCGGCGAGACTTCGCTGAACCACACCTGATCTCCCTTGATGAACAACTCAACACCAAACAGACCACGGCCACCCAGGGCTTCGGTCACGGCTTTGGCCACGCGCTCGGATTCCGCCAGCGCAATCGGGCTCATCGCTTGCGGCTGCCAGGACTCCTGATAGTCGCCCTTCTCCTGACGATGGCCGACCGGTGCACAGAATGTGGTGCCGCCGATGTGGCGAACGGTGAGCAAGGTGATTTCGTAGTCGAAGTCGATGAAGCCTTCGATGATCACCCGACCTTTACCGGCACGACCACCTTCCTGCGCGTAATCCCAGGCTTTCTGCACGTCATCGACGCTGCGCAGCAGGCTCTGGCCTTTGCCCGAGGAACTCATGACCGGCTTGACCACGCATGGGAAGCCCAGGTCGTCGACCGCCTTGCGGTAATCTTCGAAGGTATCGGCGAAGTGGTACGGCGAGGTCGGCAGGTCCAGCTCTTCAGCGGCCAGACGACGGATGCCTTCACGGTTCATGGTCAATTGCGCGGCGCGAGCGGTCGGGATCACGGTGAAGCCTTCGGCTTCCAGCTCGACCAGCGTGGCGGTGGCGATGGCTTCGATTTCCGGCACGATGAAGTGCGGTTTCTCGGCTTCGATCACGGCACGCAAGGCCRCGCCGTCGAGCATGTTGATCACGTGGCTGCGATGCGCCACCTGCATCGCCGGCGCGTTGGCGTAACGATCCACGGCAATCACTTCAACGCCCAGGCGTTGCAGCTCGATCACCACTTCCTTGCCCAACTCACCACAGCCACACATCAATACGCGGGTCGCAGTTGGCGACAATGGAGTTCCGATACGGGTCATCTCAGGTCCTCAAAGGAGCGGATCATCGAGGGATGCGGCGCCAGGCGCGCATCCCTTAGGGAGAAAGCGCGGCATTTTACATGAACCTGAGGGTTTGGCTCAGCTTGCCAGCGCGTTCTTGCGCAAACGCCAGGCCATGGCCAGCCAGACGATGGTCACACCGGCGAATTTCGAGCCCAGGGCGGTGAGGATCACACCCGGCGTCAGGGCATCGATCATGCCGAAGAAAATGAAGGTATCCAGCGGAATGCTCAGCGCCGAACTTATCCACAGACGGTCGTGCAACGGACGCTTGGTGATGCTGAACACCAGCCAGTCAATGCACTCCGAAACGGCGAAGGCAATGGCGCTGGCCAGGGCGATGGAGGGATCGGAGGTGAGGTAGGACAGAACCAGCGCCGCCAGCATCGCTGCCAGCGCGCCGTGACCGAAACGGGTTTGCACCATGTCGCGCAGCACAAATACCAGGCCACCCCAGGCCGACCAGATGATGTCCAGGTGCGGGGCAGTGGAAAAGGCGTAGTTGATCAGCACGACACTGCTGATGTAAGCGATCAGGAAGAACATGGCGCGCGGAGATACCTGTCAATTTTGTGCACAGGGTACGTTAGGGGATGGGGTTGGGCCAAGTGAGGTATTGCCCGTGATGGCCTCTTCGCGAGCAGGCTCGCTCCCACATTAATTCAGTGTCGATCACAACAATGCGGCAACATCGATCAAGTGTGGGAGCGAGCCTGCTCGCGATAAAGTGCGCAGCACTTTCAAAGTACAGCTCAATTGCCCGGTTTTGCCCCAATCATCCAAAGCAACCCACTCGATTTGGCCCGTTCATGACACAACCCCAGCACCTTGCGGCGTTCGTCGTTGTCCATGCGGCTCCAGCGGGTGATCTCCTCCACCGTGCGTTGGCAGCCGGTGCAGATATCGTCCTCATCCAGTGCGCAAATGTTCACGCACGGTGAGCGTACGGGTCTTTCGCTGTCGTTCATTGTTCCTGCTCGACCAGATCGCGGGCATAGCGCTGCGAGTTATGCACATAGTGGGCGGCGCTGGCTTCGAGCATTTTCTTCTGCGGCTCGGTCAGTTCACGTACTACCTTGCCCGGCGAGCCCATGACCAGCGAACCGTCAGGGATTTCCTTGCCTTCGCCGATCAGCGAGTTGGCGCCAATGATGCAGTTCTTGCCGATTTTCGCGCCGTTGAGGATCACCGCGTTGATGCCGATCAGGCTGTAATCGCCCACCGTGCAGCCGTGCAACATGGCGTTGTGGCCGATAGTCACACCAGTGCCGATAGTCAGCGGGTAGCCCATGTCGGTGTGCATCACCGTGCCATCCTGCACGTTGCTGTTCTTGCCGATCAGGATCAGCTCGTTGTCGCCGCGCAACACCGCGTTGAACCAGACGTTGGCGCCCTCTTCCAGCTTGACCTTGCCCACCAGCACGGCATTAGGTGCGACCCAGCTCTGCGGGTGGGTTTCGACGCGGGCGTCGCCCAGGCGGTATTTCATCTTATTGTCCTCAAGGCCAGGCAGGCTCACTTGCACAACGCAGGGTTCACGCCATACGCGCGATGGTTTCAAATATTGATAAAGCTTTTCGGGGGTTGATGCAGGCTGATCTGCGCGTCATAGAGCAGGTTGATCAGCTCGACGATCATGATCGCCGTCAGGCCCCAGATCTTGTATTCGCCGAAACGGTAGCTCGGCACATACCAGCTGCGGCCCTGGTAATCGATGCGGTGCGTGTGTTCACGCGGGTCCTTGCGGAAGAACTCCAGCGGTACGCTGAACACCGCGGCAATTTCGGCATCGTTGGCCCGGTACTCGACGAAGTCTGGAATCACCCCGACGTAAGGCGTGACCTTGATCCCATGCAGGGAGATCAACGGGCTCAACGGACCGATCACTTCCACCAGGCCGGGTGGCAGGCCGATTTCTTCTTCGGCTTCACGCAACGCGGTGAAAATAAGGTCCGGGTCTTCCGGATCGCGTCGCCCGCCAGGAAAGGCCACTTCACCGCCATGGGTCGAGAGCCCGCTGGCGCGCAGGGTCAGAACCAGCTCCGGTTCATCACTGCGGGTGATAGGCACCAGGACCGCGGCCTCCGGAAAACGCAGGTCGGTTTCCAGCGTGCGCGGCGTGTGGTTGCTTACCCGATGCAGTAGCTCATCCAGCATGAGTGCTCTCGATTTGTTAGCTACCTTGCATCATGCACCAAACACATCGACCGCCCAACCCCCTGAACCATGGCATGTCGCTAAACGACAACTTGCCGACAGATACCGCCGCACGCCAAGATAGGCGCAGCATTTTCGGAAGCCCAGCATGAAATTCTGCAGCCAGTGCGGTAACCCGGTCACCCAACGCATTCCCGAAGGCGACTCGCGCCTGCGGTACGTCTGCGACCAGTGCCAGACCATCCATTATCAGAACCCGAATATCGTCGCTGGTTGCCTGCCAACCTGGGGCACTCAGGTGCTGTTATGCCGGCGCGCCATCGAACCGCGCCGCGGTTACTGGACCTTGCCGGCCGGCTTCATGGAAAACGGTGAAACCATCGAACAGGCGGCCATTCGCGAAACCGCCGAAGAAGCGTGTGCACGGGTGCGCAACCTGAACATCTATACACTGATCGATGTGCCGCACATCAGCCAGGTGCACGTTTTCTTTCGCGCAGAGCTGGTGGACCTGGACTTTGCCGCGGGCGAAGAAAGCCTGGAGGTGAGGCTTTTCGAAGAAGCTGACATCCCGTGGTCGGAGCTGGCTTTCCGCACGGTCGGCCGTACCCTAGAATGCTTCTATGCAGACCGTCGGATAGAACATTTTCCTGTGCGTTCCGAGTCCATTCCTCCGCTTGCTCAGCCTGCGATCACTTAAACTATAAAAGTACGCCGTACTCTCAGGGATATCGTTTTAATGCGCTGGTTGCTTGCCGCTTTCTGCCTGTCGTTTGTCATGGTTTCCCACGCTGCCACCACGGAGACCCTGGACGGCAAAATCATCGAAAAAGTGTTGGTGCTCAAATCTGCCCATCAGTTGCAGCTGATCAATGATGGCAAGCCACTGCGGACCTATCGCATCTCGCTGGGCAAAAACCCCAAGGGCCCAAAACTGATGGAGGGTGATCGGCGCACGCCAGAAGGTTTGTATTGGCTGGACTGGCGCAAGGTCAGCGATCGCTTCAACCTGGCCATGCACATTTCCTACCCGAACATCAGCGACTCCGTTCGTTCGCGCCGCGAAGGTGTGCAGCCCGGTGGCATGATCATGATCCATGGCACCCCGGACACTGAAGAAAACCCTGAAGAGCTGTTCCRCACCCTGGACTGGACCGACGGCTGCATCGGCAYGCGCAACGTCGACATGCGCGAAGTCTGGGGGCTGGTCAAAGACGGCACGATGATCGAAATCCGCCCCTGATTTGAGCTGCGGCGTGGGGACCAAAACCTGTGGGAGCGAGCCTGCTCCGGGCGGCGTTCCGACGATAGCGGTATTACATCCAACATCTATGTTGACTGTTACGCCGCTATCGCGAGCAGGCTCGCTCCCACAGGGGTAATGCTCCAGAGTCATCAAAAAAAATAAAAATATTCCTCCCGAACCACGCCTCCACCTGCAATACCACTTCCCTCCTGAAGCACCGGCGCAGACAGTGATCTGATCCACTACCACCGCCACCTCCAATACCACTTGAAGCCCAATACCGCCGTGCCCTCCAGCGCAGCGCTTATTCGCTCGCCCCTAGTGGACCACTGGCGTTGACATGGTATTTAAGTGGTATTAGTTTTGCGCCATGACCGGGGCAACAACACTCCACTATCCCCATCGGACCTGCACCCATGAATCACATCCTGGCCCTGCGCCCTGACGACACCCAGCCAACGCCGTTGTACCTGCAACTGGCGCGCAACCTGGAAGCGGCGATTCATGCCGGCCAGTGGAAAGCCGAACAGGCATTGCCGTCGGAACGCAACCTCAGCGAAATGCTGAACATCTCCCGCGTGACCGCCCGCAAGGCGCTGGAAGTGCTGTTCGAGCAAGGCCTGATCCGGCGCAGCCAAGGCTCCGGCACCTTCATCACTCCACGCCTCGAACAACCGCTGTCCCGGCTGTCCGGTTTCAGCGAAATGCTCCGCCTCAAAGGTTTCGTGCCAAGTTCGCAATGGCTGGAGCGGGAAATCACCCAGCCGACCCACGAAGAACTGATCCGCCTCGCGCTCTCGCCCTACGACAAAGTCGCGCGCCTCAAGCGTTTGCGTAAAGCCGACGACACCGTGATGGCCATCGAGATGAGCACCCTGCCCGCCTCGATCATCGCCCAGCCGCAAGCGGTCGGTGATTCGCTTTACGAATACCTCGACGGCATCGGCAAACCGGTGGTGCGCGCCCTGCAACACATTCAGGCGATCAACGCCTCGGACGAATTCGCCGCGCTGGTCGGCATCGCCCCCGGCACCGCCATGCTGCTGATGACCCGGGTCGGTTACCTCGAAGACAACACCCCGATCGAAGTCACCGACACCTATTGCCGCAATGACTACTACGACTTTGTCGCAGAACTGCGTCGCTAAGCCCTGCGCCACGACGCCGGAGAATTACTGATGTCCGAAGACAACATCCTCACCGCCCAAGGCTGGATCCGCGGTCGCTTGATCCATGAACACGGCAAGATCGTGCGCATCGAAGGTCAGCCGTGCGATCCGGCAGACAACGACCTGCCTTACCTGCTGCCGGGTTTCATCGACCTGCACGTTCACGGCGGTGGCGGCAAGGACATCATGGAAGGCACGCCGGCCTTCGACACCATCACCAAAACCCACGTGCGTTTCGGCACCACCTCGCTTCTGGCCACCACCATGACCGCGCCGCCGGAAGAAATTTCCCGGGTACTGGCCGAGGTCGGCGAGTTCTGCGAACAGCGCCCGAAAGGCTGCGCCCGGGTACTCGGCGTGCACCTTGAAGGCCCGTATATCAACCCTGGAAAACTCGGTGCACAACCGAACTTTGCCCACACCGCGCTGATGGCCGAAGTCGAAGCCTACCTGGCGCTGGCGCCGATCCGGGTGATCACCATTGCCCCGGAAATCGCCGGTCACGACAAACTGATTCGCGCCCTCAGTGACCGTGGCATTCGCATGCAGATCGGCCACACCCTGGGCAGCTACGAAGAAGGTGTCGCAGCGCTGGAGGCCGGCGCCAGCAGTTTCACCCACCTTTATAACGCCATGAGCCCGCTGCATCACCGCGAACCGGGAATCGTCGGCGCGGCACTGGCCCACGCCAAGTACGCGGAACTGATTCCCGACCTGCTGCACGTGCATCCCGGCGCCATCCGCGTGGCCCTGCGCTCGATCCCATGCCTGTATTGCGTCACCGATTCCACCGCCGCCGCCGGCATGCCGGACGGCGAATACAAGCTCGGCAGCCACACCGTGACCAAATGCCTGGGCGGCGTGCGCCTGCCCGACGGCACGCTGGCCGGCAGCACCCTGACCATGGATCAGGCGCTGCGCAACCTGGTGAAGATCGGCCTGCCACTGGCCGAGGCCTCGCAACGGCTGTCGCAATTCCCCGCCGATTATCTCGGCATCCATGAGCGCGGCCGCCTGCAACCCGGCGCCTGGGCTGACTGCGTGCGTCTGGATCGCTCACTCACACTGACCGCCGTAATGGTCGAAGGAGAAGACATTGACTTCAAAAATGCTTGAAGAGGCGCTGTCCTCGTACAAGGCGGTCGACGCTCAGTTGCAGCAACTGGATCCGCAGATGATCGAGATCGCCGGGCGCCTGAACCGTCAGCCGCCGCAAGTGGCGATGACGGTTGCACGCGGCAGTTCCGATCACGCCGCCAACTACTTCGCCTACCTGACCATGCAGCACGTGGGTATTCCGGTGGCATCGTTGCCGATGTCGGTGGTGACCATGCAGCAAGCGCCGCTGAAGGTCAGCGGTCAGGCGGTATTCGCGTTCTCGCAGTCCGGGCAAAGTCCGGATCTGGTCAACAGCCTGCGTCTGCTGCGCAAACGGGGCGCCCTGAGCATTGCGATGGTCAATGCCGAGAACTCGCCACTGGAGGCCGCCTGTGAATTCAGCCTGCCGCTGTGCGCCGGTACCGAAAGCAGCGTCGCCGCGACCAAAAGTTTCATCGCCACCCTCAGCGCCAGCGCGCGGCTGATCGCCCACTGGAAGCAGGACGCCGAATTGCTGCAAGCCGGCCTCGCGCTGCCAGAAGGATTGCGCGACGCCGCCACGCAGGACTGGAGCCTGGCGGTCGACGTACTGCGTGACTGCCAACGCTTGATGGTGATCGGCCGTGGTGCCGGGTTCGCGATTGCTCAGGAAGCGGCACTGAAACTCAAGGAAACCTCGGCGATCCAGGCCGAAGCCTTCAGCAGCGCCGAAGTCAAACACGGCCCCATGGCACTCATCGACGACAACTACCCCCTGCTGGTGTTCGCCCCGCGCGGCGCCGAACAGGCTGGCTTGCTGAGCCTCGCCGCCGAGATGCGTCAACGTGGTGCCCGCGTATTGCTGGCCGCCCCGGATGACGTCAGCGAACGCGACCTGACGCTGAGCCGCGCCGAGCACCCGGCGCTGGACCCGATTCTCGCCATCCAGAGTTTCTACGTCATGGCGGCCGGCCTCGCGGTCGCCCGTGGCATGGACCCGGACCAGCCGCGTCACTTGAGCAAAGTGACCCGCACCCACTAACACGCCCGAATCGAGTACCGCGCCATGCATAACAACAATAAAGACCTGACCCTCAGCGCCCCGCTCAGCGGCCCGGTGCTCACGCTTGTCAAGGTTCCGGACCCGGTGTTCGCTAGTGGCGCCATGGGTGACGGGATCGCCATCGACCCGCTGAACAACACCCTTCACGCTCCGTGTGCCGGTGTGGTGGTGCATGTTGCCCGCACCGGCCATGCCGTAACCCTGCGCGCCGACAACGGCGCCGAACTGCTGCTGCACCTGGGCCTGGACACGGTCGAGTTGCAGGGCGAAGGGTTCTCGATGCTGGTCAAGGAAGGCACCCGCGTCAGCAATGGCCAGGCGCTGCTGCGCTTTGATCTGGACCAGGTCGCGCAAGGCTGCACAAGCCTGATCAGTCTGTTGATCCTGACCAACAGCGAAGACTTTCAGGTGCTGCCGATCACCCTCAAATCGGTCAAGGTCGGCGAGCCGTTGTTGCACATCGTGCCAAGAACCACCCACAGCGCACAGGCCGAGGCGGACAGCTCAGGTGCCGAGGTTCACGGGCACATTCGCATCATCCATCGCGGCGGCCTGCATGCACGGCCAGCAGCGCTGATCCGCCAGACCGCGCACCTGTTCAACAGTAAATCGCAGCTGCATTTCGCCGGTAAATCGGCGTCGTGCGACAGCCTGATCGGGCTGATGGGCCTGGGGATTGGCGAGCAGGACGAGGTTCAAGTCAGTTGCAAGGGCGCGGACGCCAAGGCGGCGCTGCAAGCCTTGTTGAACGCCTTGTCCACGGCGGTCAACGACGACAGCCACGCGACCGCACCGACACCGATTGCCCAGCGTACCCGTACCGCCGAAGCCGGCGTGCTCAATGGTGTCTGTGCCGCGCCGGGCCTGGTCGGCGGCCCGCTGTTCCAACTGGCGGCCATCCCTCTGCCGGAAGACACCGGCAAGCATAACGCCGAAGAACAACTGCAAGCCCTCGACCGTGCGCTGGAACGGGTTCGCAGCGAAATCCGCGAAACCCTGTCCCACGCCAAAAAGCACAAACACACCGAGGAGGAACAGATTTTCGCCGCCCACCTGGCGCTGCTCGAAGACCCGGCGCTGCTTGAAGCGGCCATCCAGTCGATCGATCAGGGCAGCGCCGCCACTCACGCCTGGAGCCAGTCAATCGAGGTGCAATGTGAGGTGTTGCAACAGCTCGGCAACCCGCTGCTGGCCGAACGTGCCAATGATCTGCGCGACCTCAGGCAACGGGTGCTGCGCGCCCTGCTCGGTCAGGATTGGCACTACGACGTACCGGCCGGCGCTATCGTCGCCGCGCATGAACTGACCCCTTCCGATTTGCTGCAACTGAGCCAGCAAGGCGTCGCCGGGCTGTGCATGGCCGAAGGTGGCGCGACCTCCCATGTGGCAATTCTTGCCCGTGGCAAAGGCCTGCCGTGCCTGGTTGCCCTCAGCGCCTCACTGCTCCATCAACCGCAAGGCCAGTCGGTGGTGCTGGACGCCGACGGCGGACGCCTGGAGCTGACGCCGGACAGCCAACGCCTGGAGCAAGTCGCCCAGGCCCAGCGTGAACATCTGCAACGCCGCGAACGCCAACAAGCGCAAGCCCACAACCCGGCACACACCCGCGATGGCCTGCGGATCGAAGTCGYGGCCAACGTGGCCTCCAGCAATGAGGCGGCTGATGCGTTGAAAGGCGGCGCCGATGGCGTTGGCCTGCTGCGCACCGAGTTTCTGTTCGTCGATCGGCAGACCGCGCCGGATGAACAGGAACAGCGTCAGGCCTATCAAGCGGTGCTGGATGCCATGGGCGACAAGTCAGTGATCATCCGCACCATCGACGTCGGCGGCGACAAACAACTCGACTACCTGCCGCTGCCGGCCGAAGCCAACCCGGTGCTCGGCCTGCGCGGCATCCGCATGGCCCAGGTACGCCCGGAACTGCTCGACCAGCAATTACGTGCGCTGCTGCAAGTCAGCCCGTTGCAGCGCTGCCGGATTTTGCTGCCGATGGTCACCGAGGTCGACGAATTGCTGTACATCCGCCAACGCCTCGATGCCTTGTGCGCCGAGCTTGCGCTCACGCAGCGTCCTGAACTGGGGGTGATGATCGAAGTCCCGGCCGCAGCGCTTCTCGCCGAGCAATTGGCGGAACACGCGGACTTCCTGTCCATTGGCACCAACGACCTGTCCCAATACACCCTGGCCATGGACCGCGACCACGCCGGTCTCGCTGCACGGGTCGATGCCCTGCACCCGGCGCTGCTGCGGCTGATCGCCCAGACCTGCATCGGTGCCGCCAAGCATCAGCGTTGGGTCGGCGTTTGCGGTGCACTGGCCTCCGATCCACTGGCGACCCCGGTGCTGATTGGCCTGGGTATCCGCGAGCTGTCCGTCAGCCCGCCGCAAGTCGGTGAAATCAAGGAACGCGTCCGCCAACTGGACGCCGCCGACTGCCAGCGCTTCAGCGCCACCCTGCTCAACCTGAGCAGCGCCACGGCGGTGCGTCACGCCTGTCATCAACATTGGCCTCTGAGCTGAAAACAACAGCGACCAGGGTCTGTACGAAAACTCGCCGAGTGGCGATCAGGCAAGGCAAAAACAGGCGAGGAAGCGGAGTTTACGGGTTGTAAATGAGCATTCCGAGCCTGTTTTTAACGCAGCATGATCGACACGCAGGCAGTTTTCGTACAGAGCCTAGAAMAACAAGAACACAGGGAGATACGCCATGTACCAACTCTTCATCGAAGGCTTGCAGCGCCTCGGACGGGCACTGATGCTGCCCATCSCGATCCTGCCGATTGCCGGCCTGTTGCTGCGTCTGGGCGACACCGACTTGCTGAACATTGCGATCATCCACGACGCCGGGCAAGTGATCTTCGCCAACCTGGCGCTGATCTTCGCCATCGGCATCGCCGTCGGGTTCGCCCGGGACAATAACGGCACCGCCGGGCTGGCCGGTGCGATTGGTTACCTGGTGATGGTCTCCACACTGAAAGTGCTGGATGCGAGCATCAACATGGGCATGCTCGCCGGGATCATCAGCGGCTTGATGGCCGGCGCGCTGTACAACCGCTTCAAGGACATCAAGCTACCGGAATACCTGGCGTTCTTCGGCGGCCGACGCTTCGTGCCGATTGCCACCGGGTTCAGCGCCGTTGGCCTGGGCGTGATCTTCGGTTTGATCTGGCCACCGATCCAGCACGGCATCAACAGCTTCGGCCAACTGCTGCTGGAAAGCGGCAGCATCGGTGCCTTCGTCTTCGGCGTGTTCAACCGCTTGCTGATCGTCACCGGCCTGCACCACATCCTCAACAACATGGCGTGGTTCATCTTCGGCAGCTTCACCGACCCGACCACCGGCGCCATCGTCACCGGCGACCTGGCACGCTATTTTGCCGGCGACCCGAAGGGCGGCCAGTTCATGACCGGGATGTTCCCGATGATGATCTTCGGCCTGCCCGCCGCCTGCCTGGCGATGTACCGCAACGCCCTGCCGGAACGCCGCAAAGTCATGGGCGGGATCTTCCTGTCGATGGCCCTGACCTCGTTCCTGACGGGCGTCACCGAACCGATCGAATTCGCCTTCATGTTCCTCGCACCGCTGCTGTATTTACTGCACGCGCTGCTGACTGGCATGGCGATGGCCATCACCAATGCGTTGAACATTCACTTGGGCTTCACCTTCTCTGGCGGCGCCATCGACATGGCGCTGGGCTGGGGCAAGTCCACCAACGGCTGGCTGGTGTTCCCGGTAGGCCTGGCGTACGCGGTGATCTACTACGTGGTGTTCGACTTCTGCATCCGCCGCTTCAACCTGAAAACCCCGGGGCGTGAAGGTGTCGTCGTCGGTGAGAAGGTGGTGCTGAGCGAAAATCAACGCGCCGGGGCCTATATTCAAGCCTTGGGCGGTGCTGACAACCTGATCACCGTCGGCGCTTGCACCACGCGATTGCGCCTGGAAATGGTCGACCGCAACAAAGCCTCGGACAGCGAATTGAAAGCCCTCGGCGCCATGGCCGTGGTTCGCCCCGGCAAGGGCGGCAGCTTGCAGGTAGTAGTCGGACCGCTGGCCGACAGCATTGCCGATGAAATTCGCCAGGCCATGCCGACGGCGGGTGCTGCGGTGGTAGCGGCTGCTGTGGTGGTCGAAGAAACTCCAAAAGCAGGACCTGTGGAGACACCAGAAGCGCAGAAATGGCTGAACGCCCTGGGTGGCAGCGACAACGTGCTGCAACTCGATTGCGTGGCCATGACCCGGATTCGCCTGCAACTGGCGGACGGGAAAGCACTGTCGGAGTGTCAGCTCAGGGACTTGGGTTGCCAGGGTGTGAGTGCACTGGACGGTGGCGTGTGGCATCTGTTGATTGGTGACAAGGCGTTGAGTTTGAGTGAGGCGCTGGAGGGGTTGGTGAATCGTAGTGAGGTGAGTGCGAAGGTTTAGCACTTTAAAAGATCGCAGTCTGAGGCAACTCCCACATTCGGGGGAGTGTGGTTAATGCAGGAGCTGCCGCAGGCTGCGAGCCTTTGGACGCGATTCAAAACCGCTGACTGTTTCCGGTTCAGCGGTTTTTTCATTTATTCAGGTAATAGAAAGCGATTCAGCTATTACTTGCAATTACTTCACAGTAAAGGACCAAGTATGAGTCACGTCTCCATGATAGAACTTAATCTTGATCTTATAATCTCCTACCGCAAAATGTAGTCCTATTGGCCCCCAATGCTTAGAGTTAGGCTCCGTAACGCTAAATCTAAGACCTTTATCATCAGATACTTCGACCTTGTGACCCGGTTCTGTCGTCCCCTTAAACATCACTAGTCCTGCTTTGGTTATTCCACCGTCAGGAATAGGCTCTCCGTTAGCGTCAGAAATCAAAAATGTATTTCCCAATATTTGCGCTGAAGTCATGGTGGTACTTCCTTTTGGATGTGCGGTTATGAATTTTTATAAAGCCTGATCCACCCACCGCCCACAACTGTCAGAACTTACAGGTAGCTACATAAATCAGACCAGCGGTAGGCCTGACTCTCTCCCAATATAAAAAACCGCTGACCGTTTCCGGTTCAGCGGTTTTTTTGTTTTACGCCGCATGAATGACCTGCTGCGCCGCTATTCCTTGACGTAAAACTGGTCCGACTCCGACGGGTTGTAATMATCCAGCGCCTTGTCCACCAACAACAAAGCACCATCGACCATCCGGCAAATCGCCAACGCCACGCTACGTCGCGAACCTTCGATCTCGAATGCCAGGTCGGCGGCCATCACCTTGACCGAGGCCAGATCTTCCGAGGCATTGGCCAACAGGCTTTCGAGGCCCACATCGGGTGAAACGCTGAACAAGCGGTCTGAGCGCAGATCGCTGAAGCGCAGTTTGGCGAGGGTGGGTTTCAGGTAATGATCGAGGGCGCGGTGGGCGGCGTCGTGGAGCTTTTTTGAATCGAGGGATTCGTAGGGGGAGACGTCGTCGTGTTCGGGAGGGTTGGAGTTGTCTTTGATCATTGTGGAGCTCCTGAGAAATATTGGAGCGACCGACATCCGTTGTAGATGCGGCGCCTGTAAGCGCCTAACGAATTTTGCGGGCTTGCAGTCCCGATCGCTGAATAGGCAGCGACGTTCAAAGGCTAGAGGCCGTGCTTCCGAGGGGCAACCCTAAAGACTTGTCGGAGATTTCTGTGTTTCCCGTGATGCTGTCGGCGAGTTCGACTCAACTCCTACGGGCATTACACAAGTGCCATTCCCAAGCGCAGCATCCAACCGCTCAGGTCGGCTGTCAGGCCGCCATCGCGGGCAAGCCTTGCTCCTACAGTCATTCCCCACACTCAGTGTCCATTCGCGAAGCGGAGCGCGGAGCGTCCCTGGCGGCATTCCTTTGCTGCGCGTGGGAACGAGATCTAAGCCGTACGCGCTCTTACCACTCAGGCCGGCTGTCAGGCCGCCGTGCTGTGGCTTTTGATCTTGATCCACCCGCCCCTTCGGGAGGCCGAGTGGAGGTGTTCATCAGGGGGTGGGCGCGCAGCGCCGTACGGCGCAGYCGGACACATCGAGAGGAGGTCGTCGCGCAGCAGACCGTAGGCGATGCCCCCTGATGGACACCGGARTGAGGGAACGCCGAGCCTAGGCGAGGTGCCGTACGCTTGGGGCGAGCGTTTTTTTGCTTACTTTTTTTAGGCGCTTGTAAAAAAAGTGAGTCGCCGTAAGGGCGAAACCGCCAGCCGCCGTTACCGCAGRAATGGATATGTACACCTGCAAGAGGTTGGTCGGCTGTCCGGCCGCCATCGCGAGCAGGCTCGCTCCCACAATGGATTGGTGTACATCTGCAGGAGATAGGCCGGCTGTCAGGCCGCCATCGCAGGCAAGCCAGCTCCCACAGGTTTGATTGGGGTACATCTGCGAGAGATTGGTCGGCTGTCAGGCCGCCTTTGCAGGCAAGCCAGCTGTCACACTTTTGATTGGTGTACATCTGCGGGAGATGGGTCGGCTATCAGGCCGTTATCGCGAGCAGGCTCGCTCCCACAGTGGAACGAGTGCATTCATGGAATCCCGGGCAATAAAAAACCCGCTGAAAACACTTCAGCGGGTTTCTCATTTCAACGGCGGGACGATCAGAAATCCTCCAACCGCCATACCTCGTAAGCCGGCGTCTCATAGGGATGACTCTGCTTCAGAGCCGCCACCACAGCACCCATCAACTCATCGCTGACCACCAGCTCAACCTTCCATTCCTCAACCTGCTCGACCAGCCCCGCCTGACCAATAAACGGCTGACTACCGTCCAAAGGCCGAAACTGACCCAACCCAAGCACCTGCCACGAACAGTGATCATAAGCACCGATCCGCCCACCACCGGCAGCGAACACAGCACTCTTGACCACTTCCACATGGCTCTGAGGAACAAAAAAACTGAGCTTGTACACAGCGCTTAGTTCACCCACACACGAGCGTTACGGAACATACGCATCCACGGCGCGTCTTCGTTCCACTCTTCCGAGCGCCACGAGTTCTGCACGGCACGGAACACCCGCTCCGGGTGCGGCATCATGATCGTCACGCGACCGTCACGGCTGGTCAAACCGGTGATCCCGCGCGGCGAGCCGTTCGGGTTAGCCGGGTAGCGCTCGGTAACCTTGCCGTGGTTGTCAACGAAACGCATCGCCACGCAACCCGACAGATCGGCTTGCAGCAACGCTTCTTCGCTGGCGAACTCGGCATGACCTTCACCGTGAGCGATGGCGATCGGCATACGCGAACCGGCCATGCCCTGCAGGAAGATCGAGTTCGATTCCTGAACCTGAACCATTGCCACACGGGCTTCGAACTGCTCGGAACGGTTACGCACGAAGTGCGGCCAGAACTCGCTGCCCGGGATCAGCTCGTGCAGGTTGGACATCATCTGGCAACCGTTGCACACACCGAGGGTGAAGCTGTCGGTACGTTCGAAGAAGCCCTGGAACGCGTCGCGAGCACGGCTGTTGAATAGCGCCGATTTCGCCCAGCCTTCACCGGCACCCAGTACGTCACCGTAGGAGAAGCCACCGCACGCCACCAGACCTTTGAACTCGTTCAGGTCGACACGGCCAGCAAGGATGTCGCTCATGTGCACGTCGATCGCGTTGAAACCGGCGCGGTCGAACGCTGCAGCCATTTCCACCTGACCGTTGACGCCCTGCTCACGCAGTACGGCAACCTGTGGGCGAATGCCTTTCTTGATGTAAGGCGCGGCAACGTCCTGATTCACGTCGTAGCTCAGCTTGACGCTCAGGCCCGGGTTGTCTTCTTCCAGCAGCACGTCGAACTCTTGTTCGGCGCAGTCGGCGTTGTCACGCAGACGCTGGATCTGGTAGCTGGTTTCAGCCCACTGACGTTGCAGCAGACGACGCTGACCTTCGAACACGGTGTCGCCGTTGAAAGTGATGCTGATTTCGCCGTTGTTCATCGGCTGGCCGATCACCGACACGCAGTCACCCAGACCTGCGGCGCTGAATTGAGCAAGGATGTCCGGTGTCGAGTCCTGACGAACCTGGATGACAGCACCCAGTTCTTCGTTGAACAGGATCGCGGCGATGTCGGCAGAAGTTTCTGCCAGACCGTCGAGGTTCAGGCTCAGGCCACAGTGGCCGGCAAAGGCCATTTCCACCACGCTGGTCAGCAGACCACCGTCGGAACGGTCGTGGTAAGCCAGCAGGTGACCGTCGGCATTGAGGCCCTGGATCACCGCGAAGAAGGCTTTCAGGTCTTCGGCGTCATCGACGTCCGGTGCCTGCTTGCCGAGCTTGCCGTGAACCTGAGCGAGGATCGAAGCGCCCATGCGGTTCTGGCCACGACCCAGGTCGATCAGGATCAGGTCGGTGGTGCCTTTGTCCATGCGCAGTTGCGGGGTCAGGGTCTGACGGATGTCAGTCACTGGCGCGAAACCGGTCACGATCAGGGACATTGGCGAAGTCACCGTCTTGTCGACGCCTTCGTCATTCCAGCGCGTGGCCATGGACATCGAGTCCTTGCCCACCGGAATGGTGATGCCCAGTTCCGGGCACAGTTCCATGCCGACCGCTTTCACGGTGTCGTACAGACGCGCGTCTTCGCCCGGGTGACCGGCAGCCGACATCCAGTTCGCCGACAGTTTGATGTCGGAGATCTTGCCGATGCGCGAGGCCGCGATGTTGGTCAGGGTTTCGCCGATGGCCATGCGACCCGACGCCGGAGCGTCCAGCAGGGCCAGCGGAGTGCGCTCGCCCATGGCCATGGCTTCACCGGTGTAGACGTCGAAGCTGGTGGCGGTGACGGCAACGTCAGCCACTGGAACCTGCCACGGGCCGACCATCTGATCACGGGCCACGAGGCCGGTGATGGTGCGGTCGCCGATGGTGATCAGGAAGCTTTTGCTGGCCACGGCCGGGTGATGCAGAACGCGTTCGACGCAATCGGCAATGGCCAGGGTCGACGGATCGAAATCGTCGCCCAGTTCGGTTTCACGAACAGCTGAACGGTGCATGCGCGGGGCTTTGCCCAGCAGCACTTCGAGTGGCATGTCGACCGGGCTGTTGCCGAAGTGGCTGTCGGTGACCGTCAGTTGCGGCTCGGCAGTCGCTTCGCCGACAACGGCGAACGGGCAACGCTCACGTTCGCAGATTGCCTTGAAGCGTTCGAAGTCGGCCGGGCCGACCGCCAGGACGTAGCGTTCCTGGGATTCGTTACTCCAGATTTCGTGCGGGGCCATGCCCGGCTCGTCGTTTGGAATGTTGCGCAGTTCGAAGCGGCCACCACGGTCGCCATCGTTCACCAGTTCCGGGAAGGCATTGGACAGACCGCCTGCACCCACGTCGTGGATGAAGCTGATCGGGTTCTTGTCGCCCAGTTGCCAGCAACGGTCGATGACTTCCTGGCAACGGCGTTCCATTTCCGGGTTTTCGCGTTGTACCGAAGCAAAGTCCAGGTCGGCCGAGCTGGTGCCGGTGGCCATGGAGGAAGCCGCGCCGCCGCCCAGACCGATCAGCATCGCCGGGCCGCCCAGCACGATCAGCTTGGAGCCCACGAGGATTTCGCCTTTCTTGACGTGTTCCTCACGGATGTTGCCCATGCCGCCGGCCAACATGATCGGCTTGTGGTAACCGCGCACTTCATCGCCACGCGGGGTGGTGATGGATTGTTCGAAGGTACGGAAATAACCGGTCAGCGCCGGACGGCCGAATTCGTTGTTGAATGCAGCGCCGCCCAATGGGCCTTCGATCATGATGTCCAGCGCGGTAACGATGCGCTCAGGCTTGCCGTACGGCACTTCCCACGGCTGTTCGAAGCCAGGGATTTGCAGGTTGGACACGGTGAAACCGGTCAGGCCAGCCTTTGGCTTGGCGCCGCGACCGGTAGCGCCTTCGTCGCGGATCTCGCCACCGGAGCCGGTGGAAGCACCCGGGAACGGGGCAATCGCGGTCGGGTGGTTGTGCGTCTCGACTTTCATCAGGATGTGCACCGGTTCCTGCACCGCGCCGTACTGGCGGGTCTCAGGGTCCGGGAAGAAACGGCCGGCGACAGAGCCGACGATCACCGAAGCGTTGTCCTTGTATGCCGACAGAACGCCTTCGCTGTGCATCACGTAGGTGTTCTTGATCATGCCGAACAGGCTTTTTTCCTGGCTCTCGCCGTCGATGTCCCAACTGGCGTTGAAGATCTTGTGACGGCAGTGCTCGGAGTTCGCCTGGGCGAACATCATCAGTTCGATGTCGTGCGGGTTGCGCTTCAAGCCAATAAAGGCGTTGACCAGGTAGTCGATCTCGTCTTCCGCCAGGGCCAGGCCCAGCTCGACGTTAGCGGTTTCCAGTGCAGCGCGACCGCCACCCAGAACGTCGATCGCCGTCAACGGCTTCGGTTCGGAGTGACTGAACAGGCCAGCCGCCTGTTCAAGGTTTTCCAGCACGATCTGGGTCATGCGGTCGTGCAGACCGTCGGCGATCAGCTGTGCTTGTGCGTCGGTGAATTCACCGGTCACGTAGAAAGCGATACCACGCTCCAGGCGCTGGATTTTCGCCAGGCCACAGTTGCGTGCGATATCACTGGCCTTGCTCGACCAGGGCGAGATGGTGCCGAAACGTGGCAACACCAGGAACAGACGGCCGGTCGGCTCTTGTACCGGAACACTAGGGCCGTAGTCCGAACGTCGGTCCGGGGCTCAAAGCCTATAACCCATGCCCATCAAGGTGCGCGCCAGGGGTTATTTTTGTTGTCACAGTCAGGCCCGAATGCCTGTTCTTGCGGGCTTGCGCCGGGTTGTGCACGCTCTAGCAGACAAGCCCTCTACTGTCGAGATATGGCGGTCGTGGTCCTTTGCGTATACTGCGCAGATGTTTTCCCCAACGGCTTTGCGTCCGCGATTCGCCAAATGGCTCATCGCAACCGGACTCTTCCTGATGCTCAGTGGCTGTGTTGATAAACCCAACACACTGGAGCGCGTAAAGGAGGATGGCGTGCTGCRTGTGGTTACCCGCAACAGCCCCGCTACCTACTTTCAGGATCGCAACGGTGAAACCGGCTTCGAATACGAGCTGGTGAAGCGCTTCGCCGACGATCTGGGGGTAACCCTCAAGATCGAAACCGCGGACAACCTCGACGACCTTTACGGTCAGCTAGGCAAACCTGGCGGCCCGGTGCTGGCTGCTGCCGGTCTGGTCAGCAGCGAGAAACGCAAACAGCAAGTGCGGTTTTCCCACTCGTATCTGGAAGTCACCCCACAGATCATCTACCGCAACGGTCAGTCCCGGCCGACCTCGGCAGCCGATCTGGTCGGCAAGAAGATCATCGTGCTCAAGGGCAGCACCCACGCCGACCAACTGGCCGCGCTGAAAAAGAAATACCCCGGCATTGAATACGAAGAATCCGACGCGGTTGAGGTCGTTGACCTGCTGCGCATGGTCGATGAAGGCCAGATCGACCTGACATTGGTCGACTCCAACGAAGTCGCGATGAACCAGGTGTACTTCACTAACGCGCGGGTCGCCTTCGACCTGGGCGACGCCAGCAATCAGAGCTGGGCAGTGGCCGCCGGTGATGACAACAGCCTGCTCAACGAGATCAACGACTTCCTCGACAAGGCCGAGAAGAATGGCACCCTGCAACGGCTGAAAGACCGCTATTACGGGCACGTCGATGTACTTGGCTACATGGGCGCCTACACCTTCGCCCAGCACTTGCAGCAACGACTGCCCAAGTACGAGAAGCACTTCAAGGCCTCGGCCAAGGAAGAGAAAGTCGACTGGCGGCTGCTCGCCGCAATCGGTTATCAGGAATCGCTGTGGCAACCGGCGGTCACCTCGAAAACCGGCGTTCGCGGCTTGATGATGCTGACCCAGAACACCGCGCAGGCCATGGGCGTGTCCAATCGCCTGGACGCCAAGCAAAGCATCATGGGCGGCGCGAAGTACCTGGCTTACATGAAGGATCAACTCGACGACTCGATCCAGGAGCCGGATCGCACATGGTTTGCGCTGGCAGCCYACAACGTCGGCAGCGGTCACCTGGATGACGCACGCAAACTTGCGGCCAAGGAAGGGCTGAATCCGGACAAGTGGCTGGACGTGAAAAAGATCCTGCCGCGCCTGTCGCAGAAACAGTGGTACAGCAAAACCCGCTATGGCTACGCCCGCGGCGGTGAGCCGGTGCATTTTGTGGCGAACATCCGGCGCTACTACGACATCCTGACGTGGGTCACGCAGCCGCAGCTTGAGGGCGAGCAGGTTGTGCAAGGTAACCTGCATGTGCCGGGCATCGACAAGACCAAGCCGCCTGAAGAAAACCCACCGCTTTAATCAGGACAACCCCCAATCAAATGTGGGAGCGAGCCTGCTCGCGATAGCAGTCCTTCAGCCAACATCTTCGTTGAATGGTAAGACGCCATCGCGAGCAGGCTCGCTCCCACATGGGTTTTGGGTTTGGTGCTTAGGCTTTTGCAGCGGCCAGGATCAGCGCTTTCATTTCCGAAACGGCCGACTTGAACCCGACGAACAGTGCATGCGCCACCAGCGCGTGGCCGATGTTCAGTTCGTTGATGCCCTTGATCGCCGCAACCGCTTCAACGTTGTGGTAGTGCAGACCGTGGCCGGCGTTGACGATCAGGCCTTGCGTCAGGCCAAACGCCACACCATCCGCCACGCGCTTCAGTTCTTCAGCCACCGCAGTCGGCGTCTCGGCGTCCGCATAACGGCCGGTGTGCAATTCGATGGCCGGTGCGCCAACGCGCTTCGAGGCTGCGATCTGGCGCTCGTCGGCGTCGATGAACAGTGACACTTCGCAGCCGATTTTCGCCAGGCGATCCACCGCTGCCTTGATCCGCGCTTCCTGCCCCGCCACATCCAGACCGCCTTCGGTGGTCAGTTCCTGACGGGTTTCCGGGACCAGGCAAATGTGCGCCGGACGAATGCGCTCGGCGAACGCCATCATTTCCTCGGTGACGCCCATCTCGAAGTTCATGCGGGTTTGCAGCACGTCCTTGAGCAACAGCACGTCACGCTCTTGAATGTGCCGGCGGTCTTCACGCAAGTGCACAGTGATGCCGTCAGCGCCCGCCTCTTCCGCGTCCAGCGCTGCTTTCACGGGATCAGGGTAACGCGTACCCCGGGCCTGACGCAGGGTGGCAACGTGGTCGATGTTCACGCCAAGAAGAATGCGATTGCTGGTGGTCACGGAAGCGCTCCAGAAGAAGAGAAAGTTCGGTGCACAGCATACACGTCAGGCTTACGGCTTTCGAAACAACTCGCGACTGACCAATGGGCGACCGCCCAAGTGAACGGCCAACGCCTGGCGCATCAAGCGCTTGGCGGYCGACAAGGCACCCGGGGCGCTCCAGTCGGCGTCGGCCATCGCCAGCAGTTCGGTGCCGTTGAACAGACCGGGCTGCAACAGGTAAACCCGCTCCAGACCTGCATCGACCTGCAAGCGATACAGGCCGTCGGGCGCGATAGGTTCGCCATGGATATCCGCGTTCAGCGCAAAGCCGTAGCCCAGGTCATCCAGCAACCGCCATTCGAACGAACGCAGCAAGGGCTCCAACGGACGCCCTTCGGCCAGCGCCAACAAGGTCGCGGCGTAATGATCGAATACCGCAGGGTGAGGATCTTCGGACGGCAGCAGGCGGATCAGCAGTTCGTTGAGGTAGAGACCGCTGAACAGCGCTTCACCGTTGAGCCAGGTGGAAACGCCCGCGCTTTCCATGCGTCCGACGTTTTTCAACTCGCCCCGCCCCCGAAACTCGACTTCCAGCGGCACGAATGGCCGCGCCAGCGTTCCGGCCTTGCCTCGCGCACTGCGCAACACCGCCCGCAGCCGACCTTGCGGCGTGAGGAAATCCACCAACGCGCTGCTTTCGCGGTAGGCGCGGCTATGGAGCACGTAGGCGGGTTGGCCGGTTGGAGCGGTGGTCGACATGGAAATCGCAGCTCTCTATGGGTAAGCGCAGTTTTACTGACAGCCCTAAACCACTGTGGGAGCGAGTCTGCTCGCGATGAGGGCCTGATATTCAACATAGATGTTGACTGACAGACCGCTATCGCGAGCAGGCTCGCTCCCACAGTGGAATTTACGCATCCAGGATCAAGCGATTACAGGTCGCCGTAACCCAGCGAACGCAGGGCGCGTTCGTCGTCGGACCAGCCGCCTTTCACTTTGACCCAAAGGTTGAGCATGATCTTGGAGTCGAACAGCAGCTCCATGTCCTTGCGCGCTTCGGTGCCGATGCGTTTGATCCGCTCACCCTTGTCGCCAATGATGATTTTCTTCTGACCGTCACGTTCGACGAGGATCAATGCATGGATGTGCAGGGTTTTCCCCTGCTGCTTGAACTCTTCGATTTCCACGGTGATCTGGTACGGCAGCTCGGCGCCCATCTGGCGCATGATTTTCTCGCGTACCAGTTCGGCGGCGAGGAAACGGCTGCTGCGGTCGGTAATCTGGTCTTCCGGGAAGAAGTGATCGTTTTCCGGCAGGTGATCGGCGATCACCCGCTCCAGCGCGTCGAGATTGTGCCCATGCTGCGCTGAAATCGGAATGATCTGCGCATTCGGCAGCTGTTCCTGCAACCAGCTCAGGTGCGGCATCAGTTCGGCTTTGTCTTCGATGCGGTCGGTCTTGTTCAGCGCCACGATCAACGGACCGGTCACGTACTGAACGCGCTCGAGCACCATCTGGTCTTCTTCGGTCCACTTGGTGCGATCAACCACGAAGATCACCACGTCGACGTCTTTCAACGCGGCCGAGGCGGTCTTGTTCATGTAGCGATTGAGGGCTTTCTCGCCACCTTTGTGCATGCCRGGGGTGTCGACGTAGATCGCCTGCACATCGCCTTCGGTCTTGATACCGAGCATGTTGTGACGAGTGGTTTGCGGTTTGCGCGAGGTGATCGCCAGCTTCTGACCCAGAATATGGTTCAGCAGCGTGGATTTGCCCACGTTCGGACGGCCGACGATGGCGACATAGCCACAGCGAGTTGCAGTTGAATCAGTCATGGCCATTCTCCACGCCCAGGGCAATCAGTGCTGCGGCGGCCGCTACCTGTTCGGCAATACGACGACTCACACCCTGACCTCGGCTTTTTTCGTTCAGTAAGGTGATTTCGCATTCGACGAAGAACGTCCGGCAATGCGGCTCACCCTGGATATCCACCACTTCGTAACGCGGCAGTTCACAGGCACGCGACTGCAAGAACTCTTGCAGGCGGGTCTTTGGATCCTTGTTGGTGTCGACCAGCGTCAGGCTGTCGAACTCGGACGTCAGCCAGGCCAGCACGCGTTCGCGCGCCATGTCCATGCCGGCATCCAGGTAGATCGCACCGATCAGCGCTTCGAGGGCATCGGCCAGGATCGATTCACGGCGGAAACCGCCGCTCTTCAACTCACCGGACCCCAGGCGCAGGTACTCGCCCAGGTCGAAGCCACGCGCTAACACTGCCAGCGTCTCACCCTTGACCAGGCGTGCGCGCAAACGCGACAGCTGGCCTTCGCGAGCCAGCGGAAAGCGGTCGAACAGCGCTTCACCGGCGACGAAGTTGAGAATGGCATCACCGAGAAATTCCAGGCGTTCGTTGTTGCGCCCGGCAAAGCTGCGATGCGTCAGGGCCAGGACCATCAGTTCCTGGTCCTTGAAGGTATAACCGAGCTGACGCTCGAGACGGCTTAAAGAGACGCTCACGGTTTACCCACGCTGAGTTCGTGGTCGACGCCCATCACAGCAACGCTGTTAGGCTCTTGGACAATTAACGCTGTGTTCAAAAATTACATCCTGAATATCGTTGGCTTCATGCATCTGCGGTGACCTTCTGCAGGCTCCAGAAATGCATTCGGCGCTGTGTTCAACAGCGCCGTGGGTGATTACTTGATCAGGCCAACCCGCGAGAAATTCGGCAGGTGACTGAGTTTGGGTTCCGGCCAGCTCATCCAGACCGCGAAGGCCTTGCCGACGATATTCTTGTCGGGAACCATGCCCAGCAGATCCTTGGGAATAGTTGGATCATCCCAGTAGCGACTGTCGTTGGAGTTGTCGCGGTTGTCGCCCATCATGAAGTAGTGCCCGGCAGGCACGGTCCATTGATGGTCCGGGGTTGCGCGGTAGCGGCTCATTTCCTTGCGGATCAGGTGCTCGACGGCGCCGAGTTTTTCCTTGTAGAGCTCGGCACTGCCCAACGTACCCGGCTCGGAGCCTACCAGCAGCTCGGCGATCGACTCACCGTTGACGAACAGGCGCTTGTCGGCGGTGTAACGAATCTGATCACCCGGCAAGCCCACTACACGCTTGATGTAGTTGACGTTCGGGTCGCTTGGGTAGCGGAACACCATCACATCGCCGCGCTGAGGATCACCGACCTGGATGACTTTCGTATCGAGCACCGGCAAGCGGATCCCGTAGGAAAACTTGTTCACCAGAATGAAGTCGCCAACGTCCAGGGTCGGCTTCATCGAACCAGACGGAATCTGGAACGGCTCCACCAGGAACGAACGCAAGACCAGCACGATGAACAGCACCGGAAAGAACGATTTGCCGTATTCGACCAGCATCGGTTCTTTGTTCAGTTTCTCGACCACCATCATGTCCGGCTCGCCGACGCTGCCCTGATAAGAGCTAATGGCAGCACGCCGACGCGGCGCCAGAAAGATCAGATCGAGCAACGCCAACAGACCGCAGACGAAAACGGCGATGACCAGCAACAGCGGGAAATTTAGTGACATAGGACCTAACTATCCAACCTGAGCACAGCGAGGAAGGCTTCTTGTGGAATTTCCA
Source organism: Pseudomonas sp. 05T35 (assembly GCF_056396605.1). Taxonomy (NCBI): domain Bacteria; kingdom Pseudomonadati; phylum Pseudomonadota; class Gammaproteobacteria; order Pseudomonadales; family Pseudomonadaceae; genus Pseudomonas; species Pseudomonas sp. 05T35. The sequence goes on along the minus strand of NZ_JBFTLU010000014.1, from coordinate 1,560 downwards.
CGTTGCCGACCTGCTTCATGCGTTTTTTACCGGCCTTCTGCTTTTCCAACAGCTTGCGCTTACGGCTAACGTCACCACCGTAGCATTTGGCCAATACGTTCTTTCTGAGTGCCTTGACGGTTGTCCGCGCCACAATCTGCCCGCCAATGGCGGCCTGGATTGCCACGTCGAACATCTGCCGCGGAATCAGTTCTTTCATCTTCTCGGTCAACGCACGACCTTTGTAGTGCGCGTTGTCACGGTGCACGATCAACGCCAGGGCGTCGACTTTTTCACCGTTGATCAATACATCCAGCTTCACCAGATTAGCTGATTGATAACGATCGAAATGGTAATCCAGCGAAGCATAGCCGCGACTGGTGGATTTCAGACGATCGAAGAAGTCCAGGACCACTTCGTTCATCGGCAAATCGTAGGTCACCTGGACCTGGCTACCGAGGAACAGCATATCGTGTTGAATGCCACGCTTCTCGATGCACAGGGTAATGACGTTGCCCAGGTGCTCCTGCGGCACAAGAATATTTGCCCGAACGATTGGCTCGCGCATGTCTTCAATAGACGACAGGTCCGGTAGCTTGGACGGGTTGTCGACGTAAATCGTTTCACCGGTTTTCAGCAACAGCTCGAAAATAACCGTCGGCGCGGTGGTGATCAGGTCCAGGTCGTACTCGCGCTCCAGGCGCTCCTGGATGATCTCCATGTGCAGCATGCCGAGGAACCCGCAACGGAAGCCGAAGCCCAGGGCATCGGAGCTTTCCGGGGTGTATTGCAGCGACGAATCGTTCAGGGTGAGCTTTTGCAGCGCTTCGCGGAAGTCTTCGAAGTCGTCAGAGCTGACCGGGAACAGACCGGCATACACCTGCGGCTGGATGCGTTTGAAACCTGGCAGCACGTCAACGTCCGGCGTCGAACTCAAGGTCAGGGTGTCACCTACCGGCGCGCCATGAATGTCCTTGATGCCGGCGATGATGAAACCCACTTCACCCGCTTTCAGATCAACGGTGGCAGTGTGCTTCGGATTGAACACACCGACGCTGTCGACCAGGTGGATCTTGCCGGTGGACTTCACCAGAATCTTGTCGCCCTTTTTCACGCGGCCGTGGCGCACGCGAACCAGGGAAACAACGCCCAGGTAGTTGTCGAACCAGGAGTCGATGATCAACGCTTGCAGCGGATCTTCGATGTTGCCGGTCGGCGCAGGAATGGTGTGTACCAGGCGCTCGAGCACTTCATCGACGCCCAGGCCGGTCTTGGCACTGCACTCGACCGCATCGGTGGCATCGATGCCGATGATTTTTTCGATTTCTTCTTTGACGCGGTCCGGATCGGCCTGTGGCAGGTCGATCTTGTTCAGGACCGGCATCACTTCCAGGCCCTGCTCGATCGCCGTGTAGCAGTTGGCAACCGACTGAGCCTCGACTCCCTGACCGGCATCGACCACCAACAAGGCACCTTCACAGGCCGCCAGCGACCGGCTGACTTCGTAGGTGAAGTCAACGTGGCCAGGGGTGTCAATGAAGTTCAGTTGGTACTTGATACCATCACGGGCGATGTAATACC
>NZ_JBFTLU010000013.1:0-26600 GCF_056396605.1 Pseudomonas sp. 05T35 | reverse complement strand
GTGGGGGGCGGTAGCCGGCTACCTGCTGCTGTGGTCGGTGTATTGGCTGTTCAAACTGATGACCGGCAAGGAAGGTATCGGTCACGGCGACTTCAAGCTCCTGGCGCTGCTTGGTGCCTGGGGCGGCTGGCAGATTCTGCCGTTGACGGTCCTGCTTTCATCGCTGGTGGGCGCTGTCGGGGGAGTGATTTTGCTGCGCCTGAAAGACGCCAACACCTCGACGCCGATCCCCTTCGGACCCTATCTGGCAATTGCCGGCTGGATTGCCTTGCTCTGGGGTGGTCAAATAACCGGCTTCTATTGGCAGTTTGTCGGTTTCAAATGAATACCCCTGTGGAAAAACCCTGGATTCTCGGCCTGACCGGTGGCATCGGCAGCGGCAAAAGCGCGGCGGCCCAGCACTTCATCGATCTGGGTGTGCATGCGGTGGATGCCGATCATGCCGCACGCTGGGTGGTCGAACCCGGTCGCCCGGCGCTGGCGCAGATTGCCGAGCACTTCGGTGCCGGCGTGCTGCAAGCCGATGGCCAATTGAATCGTGCGGCACTGCGCAAGCTGATCTTTGAAGTTCCCGAAGAACGCCGCTGGCTCGAAGCGTTGCTGCATCCGCTGATCGCTCAGGAGATCGCGGCTCACCTGGCACGCGCACAATCACCTTATGCGATTCTGGTGTCGCCGCTGTTGATCGAGTCCGGGCAGTACAAAATGACCCAGCGAGTGCTGGTGATCGACGCACCGGAACACTTACAGATCGAACGAACCCTGCAGCGCGACCAGACCAGCGAACAGCAGGTCCAGGCGATCCTCAAGGCCCAGTCCAGCCGTCAGGACCGCCTCAGCCATGCCGACGATGTGGTGGTCAACGACCGCGACCTCGCCTGGCTGCACAGCGAGGTCGAACGCCTGCATCACTTTTACCTTACTTTGCGTGGAGGCCAGTCATGAGCCAACCCCCTGTCGTCGAATGTCCAACCTGCGGCGCCCCTGTTGAATGGAGCGAAGCCAGCACCTTCCGGCCGTTTTGCTCGGACCGCTGCAAACTGATCGATCTGGGCGCCTGGGCCTCGGAAGAACACAAGATCCCGGTCAGCCCCGACTCTGAAGACGAGTTGTTCTCGGAAGACTTCGACCCGCGCCACTGATCCCGCCCCTCAGGGCCGCATAAACCCGTAGTCCTGGCTGTCATCGAGATTCTCCGCCAGAAACTGCAACTCATCGGCCAGATCCTCGACACTGCGTACGCCCTTGCTCTGCTGCACCACCGCACTGAGCAAGGCGCGCAGGCTCAACCCTGGTTCAAACCCGGCTTCATGCGCTGACTCCAGACTGTTGCGCAATTCCTGTCTTGCCCATTCGTAAACGCTCATGCCACTGCTCCTGAGGATTTTCCAGAGCATGGAATCGCAGCCGATTCGAGCATTTGATATGGATCAAGGCTTGTCGTCGTCCTTCCACGGCGCCGACAAATAACGCGTGCGGTTAAAGGTCTCCAGCCACTCCGGACAGAACACCACCAGCGAACTGATCACCATGCCGTTGATAAACGCCTCGGGGAAAATGATCAGCCACAGGTAACCGACAAAATCCTCCAGCCATTCCGGCATCGCAAAACGCTCGTCGAACCACAACAGCCCCAGCGCCACCAGCAGGCAGAGCAACGCCGAAAGCCCGGCGGCCAAAAAACCCGAGCAAAAGATATACACAAAGGGATTACGCGGTTGCGCCCGCTCCACCAGGATCGCGCAGCATTCGGTGATCAGCACCGGCAACAGAATCAGCAATGCGCCATTGACCCCCATTGCGGCGAGGTCCTGACGCCCGAGCAGCACCAGCCCCACCTGCGCCACCAGCCCGCCGACAATCGCCAGCGGCCAGTCCAGCAATAACGTCACCGCCGTCATGCCGATGATGTGATAAGACACGCCGGTGTCGAAGTCCCGTCGCACGAGCCAGAGGACGAACAACGCGAACACGGTGCCAAACAGCAAATGCTGACGTCGACTGTCAGTGAACAACTCGACCCACGGCGCTCGGGCAACGGCCCAGATCAGCACCGGCACGTAGATCAGCCAGCCGACCGTGAGGGTTTCGGGTGACAGCAGTGCAGCACTGATCATCGCGCCAGGCACTCCCACGCGCACAACGGCACAAAACCCGCTAACCCTGCTGAGCAGACCTTCACTCCAGACTCCTTCCTGAACCGAAACAAGCCTTGAGTCTACACCGCCCTGCGCGCGCCCTTCGACCTCAGGCCCAGTGGCGTGGATCGCTCATCACTGCCTCATGCTCGGCGAACAGGCGCGGTAACTCGGCCTTCAGAAAGTCCACCCAGGTTCGGACCTTCGCATCGAGAAAGCGCCGCGACGGATACAGCGCGTAGACATTGCGCTCACGCGGGCGATAGGCAGGCAGCAGGCGCAGCAACGTGCCGTCGTTCAACGGCCGTGTCGCGGTATAAAACGGCAACAGACTGACCCCCATCCCCGCCTCGGAAGCCTTGACCATCGACTCGGCAACATTGCACTGAAACGTCTTCGCCGGGCTGACGCGATGCTCACCCTGCGCGTCATGGAACACCCATTGATCGCTGTACAACGGATCGAGCATGCGCAGGCATCGATGATCGTTCAGTGCCAGCGGGTTGCCTGGCACACCCTGGCGTTGCAGGTAGCCCGGGGAGGCGCAGGGCACGCTGTAAATCTGCCCGACGACCTGGGCGACAAACTGCGAGTCGGCCAGCTCATGGGCAATCGAAATCACCACGTCATGGCCTCCTTCCAGCGGATCCGGATTGCGTTGCGACAAGGTCAGCTCGAACACCACATCAGGATAGAGTTCGGTGTATCGAGCGATCAGCGGCGTAATCAGCACACCCAGGCCATGCATGCTGTGAACCCGCAACCGACCGCTGGGCTTGAGATGAGCGCCACGCGCTTCGGCCGTAGCCTCTTCCATCTCTTCGAGTATTTGCCGACTGCGCAGCAAAAAGCGCTCGCCGGCCTCGGTCAGGCTCAACCGCCGGGTGGTGCGTTGCAGCAGACGCGCCTGCACATGCTGCTCCAGATCCGCGACCAATCGGGACACTTGCGCGGTCGAGAGTTCAAGCGCGTCGGCGGCGGCGGTAAAGCTGCCGCTGTCCACCACGCGGACAAACACCCGCAAGTTGTTGAGCAAATCCATAGGCCCTCCTCAGGCACTGACTGTTGCGTTACACGTAAGGCTGCATCAGGCGTTTGCCCCTTTATCGGTAGCGGGCAAGGCATAGACTTCAATCATCGGAACCCACACGGAGCACACAAAAATGAAAACCTTGATCAGCCTGTTTCTGACCGTTGTCGCCACCTCCGCCATGGCCGCCGGCAACGAACCCACCACTCCGTACAACCCGGCGCAACCGCTGGACATCGCCAAAGTGGTATCCGTGACGAACACCGCCACCGCCTGCGACGTCGTGCCGGCGACCATGGTCTACATCGATCATCAAGGCCAGACCCGTCGCGTGACTTATCAGGTCATGGGCAGTTGCACGAGCGACCTGTGATCCCTGGCTCGCCGCACGACTCAAACGACCATCCGTTTCGCCTGCAAGGCCAGATCATGCAGCCCGGCCAAGCGCGCCATGATGCGCTCGACCACTTCGACCCGGGCCAGCGCACCACTTTGCAGTTCGCCCATCGAGTGCAGCGCCACTTCGGCCTTTTCCAGCCCCAGACGCGTTGAACCGGCCAACTGCTCGATACCTTGGCGCGCATGCTCGGCGGACTGTTCCAGGCCCGTCRCGATCTGCCTGATCTGCGCACTGGAATCCGCCGCCTGACGTGACAGATTACGCACTTCGTCCGCCACCACCGCAAAGCCTCGGCCATGGCTGCCTGCCCGTGCCGCTTCGATGGCTGCGTTCAACGCCAGCAGATTGGTCTGGCGGGAAATATCCTGAATGCTGCCGACAATCGCACCGATGCGCATCGACTGAGCGCCGAGTTCATCGAACACTTGATCGAGACGCTGCATGTAGAGGTTCAGGTCCCCCAGCACACTGGCCGAAGACTGCATGCTCAGCGCACTCGCCTTCACCCGCTCGCCGGCCGTGCGCGCCAGTTGATTGGCAAAACGCATGTCTTCCTCGGTTTGCAGCACCGACTCGGTCAATTGCTCCAGCGTGAGGTGCACAATCGCACCGGGCCATTCGCGCTCCGGTTGCACTGCCGGGGTCGGGGACTCGATCAGCTCCACGCTCGGCTCGGGAACTTCAGACTCAAGCGGCGGCGTCACTRTCACCGGTGGCTGTCGACGAGACAGCGCCGCAGCGAACAGCAATGCGAGGTTGATCCCACCAGCCAGCAGCAGCCGCCCGTTATCACCCCAGGCCAACATCACAGCGCCCACGCCAGCACTCATCAACAACAAACCCGCACCGATCTTGCGCGGCCCGCGTTCTTGCACGCCGGTCATAGCAGCGTCCAGGTGTAACTGAGGATCAAGCGGTTTTCGTCGATATCACTGCGGTAGTTGGAACGCGCCACGGCGTTGCGCACGCGTATCCCGAGACCTTTGAGGGTGCCGCTCTGCAGCACATAACCGAGATCGAGATCGCGTTCGCGGTCCTTGCCTTCGAAACCCTTGCCGGTGTCGACGTTGTTGCCGGTGATGTAACGCACAGTGCTGGTCAGCCCCGGCACCCCGAGGGCGGCGAAGTCGTAGTCGTAGCGCGCCTGCCAGGAGCGTTCGTCGGTGTAGGCGAACTCGTAGGTCGGCACCTCGTTACCCAGCGGCGAGATGTTGGCGAAGACCCGTGGGAAGGCACTAACCGTCACTGCTGGCCTGGCGCTGCGGCACATGGCCGAGCATGGCCTGCATCTTTTGCTCGCCGGACTCGTTGCGCAGGCTGGTCGAACTCAAATGCCCAGCCTGCAAGGTCAGGCCGTTGATCTCGCTAGAGCTGATGCTCGCCCCTTGGTAGGTCGGCGGCAGCAAGCGAATATCGCTGAAGGCCAGCACCGGCAGGTTGGGTTGCAATTCACCGACCTTCAATTCGGTCTTTGAGTAACGCAGCTTCAACGCACCGGCCAGACGACTGTAATCATCCGCCGCGTGCCCATCGCTCTGTACCGGCAACAGCCCGGTATTGACCCGATCCGGACTGCTGTCGAGCTTGAGGCCGAGCAAGCCGATGACATCCACGCCGACACCAATGGTGCCTTGGGTGTAGCCGGATTTGACGTTAAGGATGMAGCCTTGGGCCCACTCTTCGGCCTTCGACTGTTTGTTGGCCCCGACGATGTCGGAAAAGTCCCGGCTGAAGTAGTAATTGCGCGCCTGCAAGGTGGCGCTGGTGTCTTCGATAAAGCCGCCCTCCGCGGCCATCAAGCCACTGGAGAAACCCGAGGCGACCGCCAGGGACGCCACTGAACCCAGTGTGGGGAGAATCTGTTTCATCGCTTTTCTCTTATTGTTATTGATCGACAGGTTGGCGAATGCCACCCGCAGCGTTGCGATGCGGGTGGTGGGAGTCAGACGCTGGTCGGCGCCAGTCTCGAGGCGACGCCTTTGCTGGTGCGCTGACTGCTGAGGGCGAACACGGCCATGGCGATGGCGGCGACCGCCCCTGGCAAGGCGAACGCCATGAAGTTCAGTTGCAGCGGCAGGCTGATCCCCAGCAACGCACCGCCCAACAGCGGGCCGACGATGGCCCCGTTGCGGCCGATACCCGAGGCCCAGCCCAATCCGGTGGAACGAATGGCCATGGAATAGAACTGCGCGGCGCAGGCATACAACAGGATCTGCGAGCCGATCGTGGTGGCACCGGCAATGGCGATCAGCAGGTAGAGCACCGGCATCGGGCTGTTGAAGCCGAGCAAGGTGATCGATATGGCGGCGATGGCGAAGAACACCGCCAAGACCCTCGGCAGGTTGAGTTTGTCACCCAACACGCCGCCGCCGACCGCGCCGAAGATGGCACCGAAGTTCAGTACCAGCAGGAATGACAGACTCGAACCCAGGCTATAACCGGCGTTGGCCATCAGTTTCGGCAGCCAGGAGCTCAAGGCATACACCATCAACAGGCAGCAGAAAAACGCCAGCCACAACATCAGCGTGCGCATCGCCCGGCCTTCACGAAACAGCTGTAAAACCGGGGTGCCGCGGCCTTTTACTTCGGTCATGTGCAGTTGATCGGTGGCTTGCGCAACATAAGCCGGGTCAACCCGTTGGAGAACCTTGCGCGCCTGTTCATTGCGGCCCTGACGCAGCATGAAACCTACCGACTCGGGCAAGAAGTACATGATCAGCGGCAACAGCAGCAACGGAAAAATCGCCACATAAAACACCGACTGCCAGCCAAAGCTCGGGATCAGCACAATGCCCAGCCCAGCCGAGAGCATGCCACCCACTGAGTAACCGCTGAACATGATCGCCACCAGGGTGCTGCGGATTCTTTTCGGCGCGTACTCGTTCATCAGCGCCACCACGTTGGGCATCACCCCGCCAATCCCCAGYCCGGCAATGAACCGGCAAATGCCAAATTCAGTGGGGTTGCTGGCAAAACCATTGAGCACGGTGAAACCACTGAAAAGCATCACGCACAGGGTGATGGCTTTTTTGCGGCCGATCCTGTCCGACAGCGGGCCGAAAAACAGTGCCCCGAACATCATGCCAAACAGTGCATAACTGCCTAATGCACCTGCCTGCAGAGGACTCAGCCCCCAGTCCTTCATCAGCATCGGCAGCACCACGCCATAGATCACCAGATCGTAACCATCGAAGATGATGATCAGGGCACACCAGCACAGCACCCTCCAGTGAAAACGGTTGAAGCGTGCGTTGTCGATAACCTCATGTACGTCGATCGTGCGCATGGCATCTTTCTCTTGTTGTTGTTTTTTTATGAGCTTCGGTAACGCGGTAAACGTCCGTACAGCTGAGGGTAGGGACGCTTGGCGCACGGCAATATCCGCTTTGTGCAGATCGCTATCCGTTTTGTGCAGTGCCCTGGACCGGGTTTTGGAGGAAGATCGCCGGATGCCTGCAACGATGAAGACCCGGGAAAGTTTTTCCTCTCCGACAAACTGTCTTCTTTGCGATCGCATTTGAACGCTAAGCTTGGCCTATGGATGACTCAGATTATTTGCGCTTGCTGACCATCGCGGCCGAGCAAGCCAACGCGTTCCTTTCCAATGCCCGCAAATGGGAGCGTGAGCGTTGGGTTTGCCAACGCCTGCTGCAAGGCTTGAACATTCCCTACCGCGTCGACGAATTCACCCCCGCCGGAGAACCGCCGGACGTACTGTTTCGCGAGGCAAATTTCGAGGTGTTCTTCGTGCTCGACGAAGGTCGACGGTTGAATGACGAGTGGCGCGACGAACTGCAACGCCGGCGCAGTGCGTTCTCCCTGAGCCAACTGGTGCGCCGCGAAGCCAAGCCGAGGCGTATTCCAGCCAACGAGTTCTTGCTGAGACTGGCACCGACCTTGCGCAAAAAAGCCCATAACTACAAAGAGCGGGGGATGGACCTGGGCGAACTGGACATCATCGCCTTCGCCAGCCTCAAGCGCGAAGTGCTTGACCTCAACAGCCATTTCCCGCCGCCGACCGAATACCTGCGCCAGGGGTGGCGCTCGCTGTCACTGGTGGGCCCGACCTTCGCCCGCGTGCTGTTTGCCCATCCCGATGCACCGGACTTTTTGCGCGGTAATCTGGGGCGCAGCATCCTCTTCGACGTCGGGATCAGCCTGTGAACCCACGACAGCAATTGTTGGCGCCCCTGCTGTAGCTTCTATACATTTAGCAACGTCTACCTGACGAGGGCTTATCATGACCAGCCGCCTGAAACCCGACGACCAGCAGCATGTCGAAGAGTATCTGCAACTGTCGCAGAACCGAGTCGAGCGCCGGCCTTTCCGGCCGTGGATGCTCCTCGTGGTGGTATTGGCAGTGACCATTGGCCTGGGCCTTGTGAGCCGACTTATCAGTTACCTGACGCTATGAGCAGCGTGGCGCTCGCTCGGGTAATTGCACCGATTTCCTTTAGCCTTGCGAGATATCCCCATGACTCATCGTATTGTCATCGTTGGCGGCGGCGCCGGCGGTCTGGAGTTGGCTACCCGTCTGGGTAAGACTCTGGGCAAGCGTGGCACCGCCAGTGTGATGCTGGTCGACGCGAACCTGACGCACATCTGGAAACCGCTGTTGCATGAAGTGGCGGCCGGTTCCTTGAACTCTTCCGAAGACGAACTCAACTATGTCGCCCAGGCAAAATGGAACCACTTCGAGTTCCAGCTGGGGCGCATGAGCGGGCTCGATCGTGCCCAGAAGAAAATCCAGCTGGCGGCTACCTACGATGAAAATGGCCGGGAACTGGTGCCGGCACGCGAGGTGGGTTACGACTCGCTGGTGATTTCGGTCGGCAGCACCACCAACGATTTCGGCACTCAGGGCGCGGCGCAACACTGCCTGTTCCTCGACACCCGCAAACAGGCCGAGCGCTTCCACCAGCAATTGCTCAACCACTACCTGCGCGCCCACGCCGGGCAATCCGATGCAGTGCAACAGATCAGCGTGGCCATCGTCGGCGCAGGTGCCACCGGCGTTGAACTGGCGGCGGAACTGCACAACGCGGCCCACGAACTGGCCGCATACGGCCTGGACCGGATTCTGCCGGAAAACATGCACATCACCCTGATCGAAGCCGGCCCACGGGTGCTGCCTGCCCTGCCGGAGCGGATCGGCGGCCCTGTGCATAAAACCCTGGAGAAGCTCGGGGTCACGGTGCTGACCAACGCGGCGGTCAGTGAAGTCACTGCCGATGCGCTGATCACGGCCAGCGGCCAGGAGATCAAGGCCAGCCTGAAAGTCTGGGCAGCCGGGATCCGGGCGCCGGGTTTCCTCAAGGATATCGACGGCCTGGAAACCAACCGGATCAACCAGCTGCAAGTGCTGCCGACCCTGCAAACCACCCGCGATGAAAACATTTTCGCCTTTGGTGACTGCGCCGCCTGCCCGCAAACCGGCACCGATCGCAACGTACCGCCACGTGCGCAAGCCGCACACCAACAAGCCTCGCTGCTGGCCAAATCGTTGAAACTGCGCATCGAAGGCAAGCCGTTGCCGACGTACAAGTACACCGATTACGGCTCCCTGATCTCGCTGTCGCGTTTTTCGGCTGTGGGTAACTTGATGGGCAACCTGACCGGCAGCGTAATGCTTGAAGGCTGGCTGGCGCGGATGTTTTACGTGTCGCTGTACCGCATGCACCAGGTCGCGCTGTACGGCCCGTTCCGCACGGCGATGCTGATGCTCGGCAGCAGGATTGGGCGTGGCACTGAACCGCGCCTGAAGCTGCACTAACAAAACCAGTAATGTGGGAGCGAGCCTGCTCGCGATAGCGGACTGCCAGTTAACTCAATGTTGACTGACCTATCGCCATCGCGAGCAGGCTCGCTCCCACATTTTTTATCGCTCAAATTTACACCTGAAAGCGCCGCACCATGCCTTGCAACGCGCTGGCCAGTTTCGACAGCTCATGGCTGGAAGCGCTGGTCTGATCCGCACCTGCCGCAGAACGCACCGACAAATCACGGATGTTCAGCAGATTTCGATCCACTTCCCGCGCCACTTGTGCCTGCTCTTCGGCGGCACTGGCGATCACCAGATTGCGCTGGTGAATTTCATGCACCGACGCGGTGATGGTTTGCAGGGCTTCGCCCGCCCGCTCGGCCAGTAGCCGCGTACTGGCGGCACGGGAGGCGCTGGCCTGCATCGACTCGAGCGCCAGGCTCGACCCTTTGCGCATGCCCTGCACCATCTGCTCGATTTCCTGGGTCGACTGCTGCGTGCGGTACGCCAGCGCCCGTACCTCATCGGCCACCACCGCAAAACCCCGACCGCTTTCGCCCGCCCGGGCAGCTTCAATCGCCGCATTGAGGGCCAATAAATTGGTTTGCTCGGCAATGGCGCGAATCACATCCAGCACCTTGCCGATGTCCTGGGATTGGTTGGCCAGTGACTGCACCAGTTCACCGGTGTGCTGCACATCGTTGGCCAGGGCGCTGATGGCACTGGCGGTTTCGCTGACCCGCTCCTGCCCCAATTGCGCCGACTCACTGGACTGACGGGTCGCATCGGAAGTCGACACCGCATTGCGCGCGACTTCCTCCACGGCGGTGGTCATTTCGTTGACGGCAGTCGCCGCCTGTTCGATCTCGTTGTTCTGCTGTTGCAGGCCCTGAGTGCTGTCGAGGGTCACCGCGTTCAACTCATCCGCTGCCGTGGCCAATTGCGTGGCCGAACCGCTGATGCCTTGCAGGGTTTCCCGAAGGTTGCGCTGCATGGTCGCCAGCGCCTTGAGCAAACGGCTGACTTCGTCGTTGCCATGGGTTTCGATGGGTTGGGTCAGGTCGCCCCGCGCCACGCTTTCGGCTGCATTCAGGGCCACAGTCAGGGGGCGCACGATGCTGCGGGTCAGCAACATGGCGAGTCCGACGGTCGCCAGAGCGGCCAGACCGATGAACAGGCTGACAATCAGCCGCGAATTCAGGTAACGCGCTGCGGAGTTCTGGCTTTCTGTGGCGACCTGTTTGGCGAACAGTTCTGCCAGGTCATTGAGCTGTTTGCCGGAACCGTCGACTACGGTTTTCATGTCGACCAGCAGCAGCTTGGTCAATTCGTCACGCCGACCTTGCTCGGCCAGGACGAAGGACTGGGCGATGCCCGAACGATAGGCCGCGAAGGTTTTTTTGAACTGGTCATACAACCCTTTGCCTTCGGCAGTGGTGACCAGCTTGTCGTAGGCGGCAATCTTGTCGCTCAGTTCCTTGTCGCGGGTGTCCATCTGGCTGCGGTACTGCGCAATGTTCTTCAGATCCGGGTCCAGGGCCATGCGCAGGGAAATGGTACGGATGCGCAACATGATCTCGCGGATCTCGTCGCCACCACGAATGCTCGGCAACCATTGATTCTCGACCGCGACTTCACTGTCGCGAATGCTCGACATCTGTCCCAGCGCGAACACGCCAAGCAAGGCGACCAGCACTGCAATAAGGGCAAATCCCAATGCTGCGCGAGGAGCGATATTCAACTGACGAAGCAACATAACGAGCGCCCTTTTTCTTGTTGTGGCCTGAGTAAAGGGGCGTGACTACCGCAGTCCCCCGTCAGCTCGTTATCGGCAGGTTGTACGATGACTTGAAGGCAATGGTTTTTTCAACAGACAAAAAAAATCCCCGTATCTTTCGATACGAGGATTTTTAATATGGTCGGGGTAAGGGGATTCGAACTCCTGACATCCTGCTCCCAAAGCAGGCGCGCTACCGGACTGCGCTATACCCCGGTTTGAAATTGGCTCCGTGACCAGGACTCGAACCTGGGACCCAATGATTAACAGTCATTTGCTCTACCGACTGAGCTATCACGGAACTACATATTTCAATTACAACTGTGAAGCTTGCTTCACCTCTTCGACCCGTTCGCATCGCTGCGTTCGTGTGTCTGAGGCGCGCTATTTTACAATCTTAAGCACCTCTGTCAACCCCCTAAATTGCTTTCAAGACAATGATTTGCAACTTATTTCAGATTTCTCCTTGGGGAGAAGAAACCGCTGGGGTGACTTACTGCGGGGCGCACTTTACAAGCCTTTTCCTTACAGTTCAACACCCTAAGAAAAAAAAGGCCCCGCGATGCGGGGCCTCCTTCATTACCGAGCTGCGAACGGTCAGTTGAAAACGATTTCGTCGTTCGCAACGGTGGCCGTCACGGTGGTGCCTGGCAGGAAAGTGCCAGCCAGAATCAGCTGTGCCAACGGGTTCTCGATCCAGCGCTGGATCGCTCGTTTGAGCGGCCGTGCACCGTAGACCGGGTCGTAACCCACCGCAATCAACTTATCCAGCGCCTCGCTGCTCAGCGTCAGTTTCAGCTCGCGCTCGGCCAGACGGCTGCGCAGGCGACCCAACTGGATCTCGGTAATGCCGGCAATCTGATCCCGTGCCAATGGCTCGAAGATCACCACTTCGTCGATCCGGTTGATGAACTCCGGACGGAAATGCGTCGACACTGCATCCATCACCGCCGCACGTTGCGCCTCACGATCACCGACCAGTTCCTGGATCTGTACCGAACCCAGGTTGGAGGTCATGACGATCACCGTATTGCGAAAATCCACGGTACGCCCGTGACTGTCGGTCAGACGGCCATCTTCCAGCACTTGCAGCAGCACGTTGAACACGTCCGGATGGGCCTTCTCGACCTCGTCCAGGAGGATCACCKAATACGGCTTGCGACGCACCGCCTCGGTCAGGTAACCGCCCTCCTCGTAGCCCACGTAGCCCGGTGGAGCACCGATCAGCCGCGCCACGGAATGTTTCTCCATGAACTCGGACATGTCGATCCGCACCATCGCCTCTTCGGTATCAAAGAGGAATTCGGCCAAGGCTTTGCACAACTCGGTTTTACCGACACCGGTCGGGCCGAGGAACATGAACGAACCGCTTGGGCGATTCGGGTCGGACAACCCGGCACGCGAACGGCGCACAGCGTTGGCCACCGCCACCACGGCTTCGTTCTGACCAATCACGCGTTGGTGCAGCAGGCTTTCCATCTTCAGCAGTTTGTCGCGCTCGCCTTCGAGCATTTTCGACACCGGAATACCGGTCCATTTCGACACGACTTCGGCGATCTCTTCTTCAGTCACCTTGCTGCGCAGCAACTGGTTTTCGCTCTTGCCGTGCTGGTCGACCATTTGCAGGCTGCGTTCCAGGTCCGGGATCACCCCGTACTGCAACTCGGCCATGCGGTTAAGGTCGCCTTTGCGGCGGGCAGCTTCCAGTTCCTGGCGGGACTGTTCGATTTTCTGCTGGATCTGCGCAGAACCCTGCACTTCGGCTTTTTCCGAATTCCAGATTTCTTCAAGGTCCGAGTACTCGCGCTCGTGACGAACGATTTCTTCCTGAAGCTTTTCAAGACGCTTCTTCGCCGCTTCGTCGCTTTCTTTCTTCAGCGCCTGGGATTCAACCTTCAGTTGAATCAAACGCCGCTCCAGACGATCCAGCACTTCCGGCTTGGAGTCGATCTCCATGCGAATGCGGCTGGCCGCTTCGTCGATCAGGTCGATGGCCTTGTCCGGCAACTGACGGTCAGTAATGTAGCGATGACTCAACTTGGCCGCCGCAATGATCGCGCCATCGGTGATCGCCACCTTGTGGTGAACCTCGTAGCGCTCTTTCAGGCCRCGCAGGATCGCGATGGTGTCTTCTTCGCTCGGCTCGTCCACCAGGACCTTCTGGAAGCGCCGCTCAAGGGCCGCGTCCTTCTCGATATATTGGCGATACTCGTTGAGCGTGGTCGCGCCGACGCAATGCAGCTCRCCRCGRGCCARKGCCGGTTTGAGCATGTTGCCKGCGTCCATCGAGCCTTCGSCYTTRCCSGCGCCGACCATGGTGTGCAGTTCGTCGATGAACAGGATGATCTGGCCTTCCTGCTTCGACAGCTCGTTAAGCAGGGATTTCAGGCGCTCTTCGAACTCGCCACGGTACTTGGCACCGGCAATCAGCGCGCCCATGTCCAGCGACAGCAAGCGTTTGCTTTTCAGGCCATCCGGCACTTCGCCGTTGATGATGCGTTGGGCCAGGCCTTCGGCGATGGCGGTTTTACCCACGCCAGGCTCACCGATCAGCACCGGGTTGTTCTTGGTGCGGCGCTGCAGCACCTGGATGGTCCGGCGAATCTCGTCGTCACGGCCGATCACCGGATCAAGCTTGCCTTCTTCGGCGCGCTTGGTCAGGTCAATGGTGTATTTGTCCAGTGCCTGACGCGATTCCTCGACGTTGGCGTCATTCACCGCTTCGCCGCCACGCAGGTTGTTGATCGCGTTTTCCAGGGCTTTCTTGCTCACGCCCTGACCGAGCAACAACTTGCCGAGCTTGCTGTTCTCGTCCATGGCGGCAAGCAGCACCAGCTCGCTGGAGATGAATTGGTCACCCTTCTGTTGAGCCAGACGATCGGCCTGGTTGAGCAGACGCGCCAAGTCCTGCGACATGTTCACGTCGCCGGTGGGATTCTGGATTTTTGGTAGACGGTCGAGCTCTTTGCTCAACTCTTTGCGCAGGCTGTTGATGTCAAAACCGACTTGCATCAGCAACGGCTTGATCGAGCCGCCCTGCTGCTCCAGCAGCGCTTGCATCAGGTGCGCAGGTTCAATACCCGGATGGTCGAGGCCGACAGCCAGGGATTGGGCATCGGACAAGGCTAACTGCAATTTACTGGTTAAACGGTCTATACGCATTGGTCACCTTCCTTTGAGCAGGCCGGAGCGATGGACACACCTAAATAGAGAAACCTGCCAGATACCCCACTAGATGCGGTCGATTCTGGAAGATTCAAGCAGCGTTTGATTGACGCAGATCAGAAAAGTCTAGCGTTCCAGCCAAACCAGGGAGGCAAACCGACCGGTGCGCGGACTGCGGCGGTAAGAGAAGAAGCGTGGATCGGTCACGGTGCAGAAACCACCACCGTAAACCGCAGTAACACCGCAGGCTGCCAGGCGCAGGCGCGCCAGCGTATAGATGTCGGCCATGAACTTGCCGGCGTTATGGCTCGGAACGAAGGCCTGATCGGTTTCCGGGAGCTGCCGGACAAAGGTTTYGCGAACTTCCGGCCCGACTTCGAAGGCTTTCGGACCAATGGCCGGGCCAAGCCAGACGAGTACCTCGGCAGGGTCTACGGCCAGGCTTTCGACGGTGGCCTCCAGCACGCCCGCCGCCAGACCGCGCCAACCGGCGTGCGCTGCGGCGACACGGGTGCCGGCGCGATCACAGAACAACGCTGGCAGGCAGTCCGCCGTCATTGCCGTGCAGGCGATTCCCGGTGTGGCCGTCCAGCTGGCATCGGCCGTCGCCACGGCAGTCGGGTCGGCATAGGCCACGGTAACCCCGTGAACCTGTTGCAACCAGGCCGGTTGAATAGAGAAATGATCGGTGAGGCGACCGCGGTTCTCGGCAACCGCTTCAGGGTTGTCGTCGACGTGATCGCCCAGATTGAGGCTGTCGAACGGCGCCAGACTGACGCCGCCCGCCCGGGTGGTGACGCAGGCTTTTACCCGGGCCGGCGCGGGCCAGTCAGGAATCAGCCAGTCCATCATCCGATGAACGCCTCACGGTCTTGCTTGAGCAACGACAGCAACCAGACGAAATCGTCCGGCAGTGGCGACTCCCAGCTCATGCGCTTACCGGTGGTCGGATGATCCAGTTCCAGGAAACGCGCATGCAGCGCCTGACGCGGGAAATGTTTCAGCGATTCAACCATGGTCACACTGGCTGCCGGCGGAATACGGAAGCGACCGCCGTAGGCGGGATCTCCGACCAACGGGAAGTTGATGTGGGCCATGTGCACGCGAATCTGGTGCGTACGACCGGTTTCCAGCTTGACCCGCACATGAGTGTGGGAGCGGAAACGCTCGAGCACGCGGTAGTGACTGACCGCCTGCTTGCCACCTTCCATCACTGCCATGCGCTGGCGTTGCTGGCCGTGGCGACCGATCGGCGCGTTGATCTTGCCACCGGCAGTGACCACGCCGATCACGATGCATTCGTAGATCCGGCTGACGCTGCGGCTCTGCAACTGAGTGACCAGCTGCGTCTGCGCCTGAATGGTCTTGGCCACCACCATCAGACCGGTGGTGTCCTTGTCCAGACGGTGCACGATACCGGCGCGCGGCACATTGATGATGTCCGGCACGTGGTGCAGCAAGGCGTTGAGCAAGGTGCCGTCGGCGTGACCGGCGGCAGGATGCACCACCAGGCCCGCAGGCTTGTTGATCACCAGGATGTCGTCGTCTTCATAGACGATGTCCAGCTCGATGTCTTGAGCGATCCATTCGCCCTGAGCTTCCTGCTCGGCAGTGAGTTCAAGGATGGCGCCGCCGTGGACGATGTCTCGCGGGCGGATAACCGCTCCATCCACAGTCAGGCGGCCGTCTTTGATCCAGGCGGAAAGGCGCGAGCGCGAGTGCTCAGCGAATAATTGTGCGGCGACTTGATCGAGGCGTTGGCCGCCCAGTTCGGACGGCACCTCTGCGCGAAGTTCAATTTTATCGGACATGCTCAGACTAGGCGTCGGCTACAGCCTTTGGTTTCGGCTGCGCGCTTGTGGTTAAATACGGCGTCTTTTGCCCCGAGGCTTTTCAACGGGGCACTCATCATAACAGGACGGCCCCGCCCAAGACAGCGGCCGTCATAGGGACGCAAGCCGCCATGCAAGTGAAACACCTGCTGCTGATCGCCATCCTCGCATTGACCGCTGCTTGCTCATCGAAGGAAGTCGTCGACGAAAACCTGAGCGAGGTCGAGCTGTACCAGCAGGCTCAGCACGATCTGGATAACAATAGCTATACTAGCGCTACCGCCAAGTTGAAGGCTCTGGAATCGCGTTATCCGTTCGGCCGCTATGCTGATCAGGCTCAACTCGAACTGATTTATGCGAACTACAAGAACGCCGAGCCGGCAGCTGCCAAGTCTGCCGCCGAGCGTTTTATCCGCCTGCACCCGCAGCACCCGAACGTAGACTACGCGTACTACCTCRAGGGCCTGACCTCCTTTGACCAGGACGTCGGCCTGCTGGCGCGCTTCCTGCCGCTGGACATGACCAAGCGTGACCCGGGCGCAGCACGTGACTCCTACAACGAGTTCGYCCAGCTCACCAGCCGTTACCCGAACAGCCGCTACGCGCCAGACGCCAAGCAACGCATGATTTATCTGCGCAACCTGCTGGCGTCCTACGAGATTCACGTAGCCGACTACTACCTGACCCGTCAGGCGTACGTTGCAGCGGCCAACCGTGGTCGTTATGTCGTGGAAAACTTCCAGGAAACCCCTTCGGTCGGTGACGGCCTGGCGGTGATGGTCGAGTCCTACCAGCGCCTGCACCTGGACGAACTGGCCAATACCAGCCTCGAAACGCTGAAACTCAACTACCCGAACCACCCGACCCTGGTCGACGGCCAGTTCGTGCCACGGGTAGCCGAAGCCGACAACCGTTCGTGGATAAGCAAGGCCACTCTGGGCCTGATCGAATCCCGTCCACCGCTGCCGCCGGGCGAAACCCGCGCCAACCAGGACGTGATGAAGCAGTTCCAGGATGCCAAGGACGCGATCCCTGCCGATCTCAAGCCTAAAGAGGGCGATGCGGTTGAAGAACAGCCGCACGAGGCCGAAGGCAAAAGCAGCGACCGCTCGTGGTTCAGCCGCCTGACCTTCGGTGTGTTCGACTGACACCTTGGGGCACCAAAAAGGGAGACTTTCGAGTCTCCCTTTTTTATGGCCGCGTTTTATTGCGCTGTGCGCTTCTCCAGTCCTTGGCTAAACTGCCGGATTATTCATTGCAAAGCGGTTCATCATGCTTCGTTTACTGTTCTGGATTGCCCTGATTGCTGCAGCAGTATGGTTCTGGCGCAAGTTCAAGCGCCCAGACGAAACCTCCCATACGTCCAGCGAACTCGATGCACCGCCCATGGTTCGTTGCGCCCATTGTGGTGTACACCTGCCACGCGACCGCGCGCTGAGCCTTCAACAGCAGTGGTATTGCAGCCAGGCTCACCTCGAGCAGGGCCCGAGCTCACGTGATCGCTGAGATCTCCAGTCTCGGCGACAAACAGGCCCAGCGACTGCTGCGCCTCTATCATCTCTACCGTTTAAGCATCGGCCTCCTTCTGGTGCTGTTGATTTCCAGCAACATGGACAACCAGTTGCTGGAATTCACCAATGACAACCTGTTGCGCAACGGCAGCTGGTTGTACCTGATTCTGAATATCCTGCTGGTGGTATTTGCGGGAACCCCCAGACAACCCGCACAGATCTTCGGCCTCACGCTGGTTGATATCCTGCTGTTGTCAGTGCTGTTCTATGCCGCAGGTGGCGTCCCCAGCGCCATCGGCAATCTGCTGATTGTGTCAGTGGCGATCGGCAACACACTGCTGCGCCGGCGCATCGGCCTGCTGCTCGCGGCAGTCGCCGCCATTGGCATCATTTCCCTGACTTTCTCCCTGAGCGGCAGCCACCCGACTGGCGCCAATCACTACTTGCAAGCCGGCACTCTGGGCGCCCTGTGCTTTGCTGCAGCCTTGCTGGTGCAAGGCCTGACCCGACAACTGGAGGTCAGCGAGAGTCTGGCCCAGCAGCGCGCCAGCGAGGTGGTCAGCCTGGAAGCGCTCAATGCGCTGATCCTGCAACGCATGCGCACCGGCATCCTGGTACTCGACAGTGAGCGCCGGGTTCAGTTGGCCAATCACAGCGCCTTGAGTCTGTTTGGCCAGACACACCTCGACGGCCAGCTCATCGACGATTATTCGACAGCTCTGGTCGAGCGCCTGCAACTCTGGTTCAACAACCCGACCTTGCGCCCACAAAGCCTGAAAGTCGCCCGTACCGGCCTGGAACTGCAACCGAGCTTCATCGCGCTGGGCCTGAACGAACAACGCCAGACCCTGGTATTTCTCGAAGACCTCGCCCAGGTCGCGCAACAAGCCCAGCAACTCAAGCTTGCAGCACTGGGCCGGCTGACCGCAGGCATTGCCCATGAAATCCGCAATCCGTTAGGTGCCATTAGCCACGCGGCGCAGTTGCTGAACGAGTCTGAGGAACTGATGGGCGCCGACCGGCGTCTGACGCAGATTATTCAAGACCACTCTCAACGCATGAACCGAGTGATAGAAAACGTCCTGCAGCTTTCACGGCGCCAGCAATCCGCGCCGCAACGGCTCGACTTGAAACAGTGGCTGGAGCAGTTCGTGCGAACGGTCCGCGAACGTGCGACAGATCGTCAGCAGATTCATCTGAGCATGGGCGCAGGGCCTTTCACCACCTTGATGGACCCCGATCAACTGACTCAGGTGCTCGATAACCTGCTGCGCAATGCCTGGCGCCACAGCGCCCTTGTACACAAACAGGCCGAGGTCCGGCTCACGCTGTTTATCGACCCCGACAGCCAGCTTCCGACCCTGGATGTGCTGGACAATGGCCCCGGCATTTCAGCGGAACAGCAAGCGCATCTATTCGAGCCTTTCTACACCACCAGTAGCCAGGGCACTGGCCTGGGCCTCTATCTGTCCCGTGAGCTGTGCGAAAGCAACCAGGCCCGCCTAGACTTCAAACCACGCCAAGGCGGCGGCTGCTTTCGCATCACCTTTGCTCACGGACGGAAACAAAGTTGAAGACAAGCCCACGGCAAAAAGTCCTGATCGTCGATGACGAACCGGATATACGCGAACTTCTGGAAATCACCCTCGGCCGAATGAAACTCGACACGCTAAGCGCGCGCAATGTCGGCGAAGCGCAGTCGTTGCTGGCCAAAGAGCGGTTCGACCTGTGCCTGACCGACATGCGATTGCCCGACGGTACCGGCCTTGAGCTGGTGCAGCACATTCAGCTGACCCATCCCTACGTGCCTGTGGCGATGATCACCGCTTATGGCAGCCTCGATACCGCCATCAATGCGCTGAAAGCCGGGGCCTTCGACTTCCTGACCAAACCGATAGACCTCCCCCGGCTGCGGGAGCTGGTAGTCAGCGCCCTGCGCTTGCCCGTCGCGGGCGACGCTGCGAGTGCCATCGATCGCCGGTTGCTCGGCGACTCAGTGCCCATGCGCAGCCTGCGCAAGCAAATCGACAAACTGGCGCGCAGCCAGGCACCGGTGTACATCAGCGGCGAATCCGGCAGCGGCAAGGAACTGGTCGCCCGACTGATTCATGAACAAGGTCCACGCAGCAGCCAGCCGTTTGTACCGGTCAACTGCGGGGCGATTCCGTCCGAATTGATGGAAAGCGAGTTTTTCGGTCATCGCAAAGGCAGTTTCAGCGGCGCCATCGAAGACAAACCCGGGCTGTTCCAGGCGGCCAACGGCGGGACACTGTTTCTCGACGAAGTGGCTGATTTGCCGCTGGCGATGCAGGTCAAATTGCTGCGCGCGATTCAGGAGAAGGCGGTACGCAGCATCGGTGGACAACAGGAAACCATCATCGATGTGCGAATACTCTGCGCCACCCATAGGGATCTGGACGCTGAAGTGGCCGCCGGGCGCTTTCGGCAGGATTTGTACTATCGGCTGAATGTAATCGAGTTGCGCGTCCCGCCGCTACGCGAACGCCGTGACGACATTGAGCTGCTGGCCAGTCATGTGCTCAAGCGTCTCGCGGCAGCCAGTGGCTTGCCGGCCGTCCATCTCCATCCGCAAGCCCTCGATGCACTCAAGCACTACCGTTTTCCGGGCAATGTCCGCGAGCTGGAGAACATGCTCGAACGCGCGTACACCCTGTGCGAAAACAAGCAGATCGAAGCCAGCGACCTGCGCCTGACTGACGGTAACTGCAGCGCCGAAACCGGATTGCCGGACCTGACGAAAATCGACAATCTTGAGCAGTACCTGGAGAACGTCGAACGCAAACTGATTCTCCAGGCGCTCGAAGAAACCCGCTGGAACCGCACAGCGGCGGCCCAACGGTTGAACCTGTCGTTTCGGTCGATGCGTTACAGGCTGAAAAAGCTGGGGCTGGACTGAGGCCGTTTTATATAGACGACCCGGTCATTGTGGCGAGGGAGCTTGCTCCCGCTCGGTTGTGTAGCAGCCGCCAAGCTGGCAAGTCCACAGTCTGTTTTTTGGGCCGCTTCGCACCCCAGCGGGAGCAAGCTCCCTCGCCATAGGCTGTGCTTTTGCCTGAAGGACTAGATTCGCCCGGTCGGTGCATAAGGCGCCGGATCGATAACCGGCTCGCGCCCCAGCATTACATCCGCAAACAACTGGCACGACGCCGGCGCCAGCACCAAACCGTTGCGGTAATGCCCGCAATTGAGCCATAACCCGGCATATCCGGGCACTGCGCCGATATACGGAATCCCTTCCGGCGAACCTGGCCGCAGACCCGCCCAATGCCCGACCACCTCGGCCTCGGCCAGCGCCGGAATCAGCTCGACCGCCGAGGCCTTGAGGCTTTCCAGCGCGGACTCGGTCGGCGTCTTGTCGAACCCTTCGTGCTCCAGCGTACTGCCGATCAGGATGTGTCCGTCCCGGCGCGGAATGGCATATCGGCCCTTGGCCAGAACCATGCTCGACAGGAAGTCCGACGCGCACTTGTAGAGAATCATCTGCCCCTTGACCGGCTCGACCGGTAGATCCAGGCCCAGGGTTTTCAGTAAATCACCGCTCCAGGCGCCGGCGGTCAGTACCACCTGATCGCCATGGATCGGGCCTTTTGAAGTCTCGACGCCCACCACCGCATCGCCTTCACGAATGAACGCGCTGACCTCGCACTGTTCATGAATGGTCACGTTGGGCAGCGCCAGCAAGGCTGCCTTGAGGGACTTCACCAGTCGCGGGTTACRCACGTTAGCGACATCGGCCATATAGATCGCCCGCGAGAACCCTGGTCCCAATACCGGTACGGCATCATGRGTGGCCGAGATATCCACAGGGCTCAACGGACGATTTTCGCGTTTTGCCCAAGCCAGGGCCTCGGCTTCGTCATCCAGATCCAGCCAGTACAGGCCCGTGGTGTGCACCTCGGGATCGACCCCGGTACTCGCAAACAGACGCTCAGCCAGTTGTGGATAAAAATCCTGGGACCAGTGGGCCAATGCGGTGACCGCCGGGCTGTAGCGCCACGGGTACAGCGGCGAAACGATGCCGCCACCGGCCCAGGAAGACTCCTGCCCCACATTCGAGCGATCCAGCAGGACCACGCTCTGCACGTGCGACGCCAGATTAAACGCGGTCAGCAGGCCGATCACCCCACCGCCGACAATCACCACTTGCTGTTGCTTGGCCATCATCTGATCCAACGATAAAAAGACAGGGAGCGCCAAACGCGCCCGAGGAAAGGTACTCAGCGACCCCAGCAATCCTTGGTGGTCAGCCCGGTCGTCGCATTGTTCATGCCTCTGACGCCGGTGTTGCTGAGGGTGAAATCCCCACATTTGTCACTGGCCATCGTTGACCCGGCCTTGCGCACG
This sequence comes from Pseudomonas sp. 05T35, assembly GCF_056396605.1. NCBI lineage: Bacteria > Pseudomonadati > Pseudomonadota > Gammaproteobacteria > Pseudomonadales > Pseudomonadaceae > Pseudomonas > Pseudomonas sp. 05T35. Next base: position 4,621 of record NZ_JBFTLU010000013.1, on the reverse strand, counting down.
GCAGTGAGCAAGAAGGTTTGATCGGTCAGTGTCGGGGTGATGGTGTAGTAGTCATTGCCAGCACTCAGCCCCGTAGCGTTGCTGTACACATTGTTTTTCGAATAGAACCGCTCAAGGTTTTGTGCCTGCTCGGACAGCAGCCCGGCAATTTCGGTGCGATGGCTTCGCTTCACGTACTCGGTAAGGAGTGGAGCGGAAATGGTCACCACAATCCCGATGATCGCGATCACGATCATGATTTCGATCAGGGTAAAACCTTGGTTGGATCTGCGCATTGCCTCAACTCTCACTTACTGTATTTGTCGCCACATGATTCGACGGCTGCCGCCGCCGGATTTTTCAACCAGAGTGGTGATGCCGCCACTGGAGTCGTTCACGATTTTACGGGCTGCACTGTTGACGATCGCGTTCAGCGTCGGAATACCACCGGTAAAAATCACCCCGCTGGAGATCGTGTCGTTCGTGTCGACCAGGCCATCGCCATTGGTGTCGAGCACCGCATAGTTGAGCATCTTACCGCTGAATGCATCGAGTTCGACCAGTTTGCCGTTGCCAAAGCTTGAACAGGGATCCGTGGTGTCGATGCTGGCCGTGGTAAATACAATTCGTCCGAGCACCAGGGCAGCCTGATTGATCACCCGCTCACCGGTCAGGGCATTGTTGTACACCAGCGGCAAGTACCAGCCGTTCTGCGCCGGATAGGTCACGGGATTCTGTGAGGTAGTGATGAACTGCCCCCCGGCGGTCCCCGTGAAGACCCCGGTCACTGCCTGCGCCTGCAAGCTCGACACGCTGATCTGCCCCGAGCCTCCATCGGCATCCCACACCCCATAGAACGCTTGCAGGTCCTTGCTGAGCTTGTCAGCGGTCTCGTTGAATTTCCCGGTGCCGAAAAACACCTCTTTGCCGTTGATCGGATGGTCCGCCAGCAACGGTTGCGCAGTGATCGGCTGCGTCGCGCCGCCCGGAGCAGTGAATAGCGGCTTACCGGAAAAGGCCACGCCCCAGCTGGCGGGGTTTGAGCTGCTCAAGTCGAACTTCCACATCCGGCCTTTCAAATCACCGCCATAGGCCGCCTGCACAATGCTTTGCGAGTCGACCTTGAGCTTGACCGATGACAGGCCGTTGGTGGTTTCGGTGCTGTCGATAACGATTTTCCTGATCAGCGAACCATCGCGAATATCCACCACGTACAACGCGGCAACACCCGAGTTGCTGCCGTAGCCATTGGAGATGAAGGCCGCCCAGYGACCATCGGCCAAGCGTGCCACCTCCGGCCGTGCGTAGGCATAACCCAGATCATTGAAAGCGTTTGCGGTGTTGGCGGTGGTTGGCGCGCTGATTTCCCACAAGGCGTTGGTCACGTTCCCCGCCGTCCCATCGAACAACTGCACGGCGTAAAAGGTCTTGCCGCCCGCCCCCACGCCACCCAGGGCCAGGGTTTTCCAGGCGCTATTGAGCTGGGCATCGAACACGCCGACCTGGCCATCGTTGAGAAACTTGTGGCTGGTGCCATTGATGTAGGCGGTATCGGCGATGAAATGCAGCGACGACAGCACGCTGGAAGGCATGTAGCCGTAGCGCCGCGCACCGTTGCCGGCGTTGATGACATTCACGAAGCCGTCGTTGGCATTCACCACCAGGCTGGTGTTCATGTTCGCGGCCTTGCTGGTCAGGAACGTGCTGTAACTGGTGCTGCCGGCCAGGTCCGAAGCCGTTTTGTCGGTGGGCGATGCCAGCGCCAATGGCGAGTTGATGATGTCCCCCAGCAGCACGCTACGCACCTTCAAGCCGGCTTTGTTGGTGCCCTTGCTCCACTCCACCAAATCGCTGCCGCTGATACCGGTCGGCAAGTTCTGGCCGAGGCTGGTTTGCTGGGTGCTGGAAAAGTYGCCGTAGGCCAGGGTAACCGCGGCGTTGGTTGTGGTGTTCCAGGACTGATAGGTCGGCGCCGTCGCACCGGGGACGATGGCCGTGTCGGTGGTCCACAGCACAGAGGTGGTGTCCACGGCTCCGCTTGAGGTGAAGCCAAAGGCCTTGATCGTGCCACGCCAGTCCTTGGGGTCGTAGCGGGTCTGAAAATAGCTGGAGCCACTGGTCAGCGTGTTGCTGCTGGCGACGCCGCTGCCACCCGAGCCGGCCTTGGTGGAGATGTCGCTCAAGGCTGCCGATAACGCAGTGTTGAGGCTGGTGCTGTCGGTTGCCTGATAGTACTTGCCCTGCCCGTAACGGGCGGCATCCGCCAACATCTGATTAGTGGTCGTGAACCCCACCGTGTAGGTGTTCAGGTTCTGCTTGGGGAAGTCCGGTGAACTCCAGCTTTTGCCCGCCAGATCCGTGCCGGTGGAGCGCATGTCGATGTCGAACGCGAATTTGGCGATATCGTCCAGGTACAGGGTGTCACCCTCGTCATCGCCTTTGAGGTCGTTGCCGTCATTGTTGATCCCGTCCCAGTTGGGTAGCCGGGTGCCACCAAGTGGATCGTCACTCGGAAAACTCCGGTCGTAAGTCGGCAGACCATCGGTGATGACCACCCCGTAGTTCTTCTGGCAGCGGTACTGGATCGGACTGGTGTAGGTGGCTGGCCCAGAGTTGTAGTACGGCGTCATGCCACGAAAATAGCGGGTGATTTCGTAGTAGGTTTCTGCCAGTGGTGTATTGGATATCGCGCTCAGGGCGCYGACAGAAGAGATCAGCGCGTTGTAGTTGGCGTCCGCCTGGGCCTGGGTCACGCTGCCGCTGACCGCCGTCAGATCACTGATCTCGTTGACGATGTAACCGCCATTACCGGCATTATTGTTGCCGATACCACTGCCAACGCCGTTGCCATGATTACCATCACTGTTGCCATGGGTATTCGGCGAGTTATAGGTTGCCAGACCGAAACGCAGCCCGCGATTACTGGCGATCAACGCCGTGGCTACGTTGCGCGCCACGTTGATTCGGTAGTCATTGGGTATCGAGCCGTCGGTGAAGTCGCGATTGTTGCCGTTGGCCAGGCTCACCAGGTAGGAAATGTAGTTGTCGGAATAACGGGTATTGCCGCTGCCCACCGGGTCAGGGAGCTTGAGGCACAGTGGCGTCAGGCTGTTTTTGTAGAACGCGTAGTAACCGCTGGAACATCCCGACTGGGGCAAACTGGACAGCAGGATCGGATCGCCAACGATAGCGGAGCCACTAAAGCACAAGCCAAAGAAGGCGTTACATTGCTGGGCCGGAGTTCGTGAAACGGTCGGGTCAAAACCCGAGGCATAGATGATGCTGTTCATGCTCCCCGAATCATCAAGCAGCAGCAGTACGTTTGGCGCCACTGCCGACGCTCCGAGCAGTGGTGAATCCGATGGCGTGAAGGCATACGCCGGTGCGGCCAGATAAAGCCCCAGCAGCCAGCCGCAGACTAACTGCGTCAACCAATGGCGCGGCTCCCGACGACGAGCCTCAGTATTTCGCATAGATGCTCTCCACCACACTGCGCGAAGTACCCGCCAACCCGACGGCCGTGACCCGATAGAGCGTCGCCGAAGTGTTGCTCGGGATATTCACGGCGCTCAACGTAGTGCCCAGGTTCTGCACGCCGTAAAAGCCGCTGCCGGCAGCGATCCAGGTCACCCCGGAGGTGGCGTTGAAGCCAGCAGCCGTGATCACTGAAGATTCGGCCGGCGGGGCACATTGGGTGGTGTTGGCGCAGGCCGCCAAGGTGTATGCGCTCAGTTGTACGGCGCTTTCACCGATCCGCAACGCTGCCTCTGCGCCCTGGAAAGATTGATTGCGCAGCGTCACGCTGCCGGCCATTTTTTCCTGGAGCGTGGCGTTCTGCATCGACGAGATACCAATCAGCGTCAACAGCAGCAGAAACACCAGGCTCATCAGCAGTGCCATGCCGCGTTGGGCGCGTGCCTTGAGGGGAGGACGGATCATCGGCATCCCCCCTACATCAACCGGTTGCGCAAAGCGGCAACCACGTTGAAGGTCTGATTGYGCACGCGGTTGTTGGGGTCCGCCAGGGTGAGGGTCAAGCGCACACTGCGGATTCGCGCCGGGTCGGTCGGATTGCTGCTGTAACTCGACGCGGCAACATCGGTGGCGCTGGTGGCCATGCCGAAGGTCACGTTGAAAGCACTGACGTTGTTCACCAGTACCGCCGATGCACCGCCGGTGCCAGAGGTCATCAGGATCTGGCCATTGCTCAGGCTATAGGCCAACCGTCGGATCGGAAACGCCAATTGCCCGGCTGCCGGGGTGTGCGCCCCTGAGTAGGCCGTTGCGCTGGTTCGGCAGTCAGACACCACAGTCCAGGTAGGCACGCCACCGTTGCCGCCGACATCAGACGTCACGAGGGTCAGTTTGAGCGCGGTGTTGTCCCAACTGATGGGGGTGATCTGGTTGGCATTGAAGTCGCCGGCCGAGCTCGCGTCGGTAATCGTCCCCAGGCAACCGAACATGCCGACCATGCGAATTTCCTGAATCATTTTACTCAGGGCAAACCGCGCATCCTCCTGCATCCCGGCAGAGGTGTTCTGGCTGATATAGGTGCTTTTCGCCGATATAAAAATCTGCGCCACGCCGAGCACCACGATCAGGCTGATCGCCATGGCGATCATCAGCTCGATCAGACCAAACC
>NZ_JBFTLU010000012.1:0-21938 GCF_056396605.1 Pseudomonas sp. 05T35 | reverse complement strand
GTCCAGTTTGAACAGGTAGTTGTTTTGCCGAACCTGGCGACTGGCGAACGGCAAGGTATCGCCGGTACGACTGACCAATCGATATTCACCGGTGCTGTCCGGCAGATAGAGGTCGATATGGTCCATCGGCGGATAAGCCAGCTCCAGCAACCATCGGCGTTGAGCGTCGGGGGCTTTCGGGCGGTAGTGCAGATCGACTTTCAACCAGAACACCGAATGCGAGTAACCGGCGTTCAACGTGTCTTTGTCGTGGGTCTTGAAGTTGCCGGCTGCCGCTTGCGCGCGTACATCGGCGATGGATGCAGTGCCGGCGACATCTTCGTACACCTGCATGACTCGTCCCAAGGGGAGGCTTTGGGTGAGCTCATCAAAATCGGCTGCGACCGCCAACATCGGCAAGCTCAACAGCAACATCAGCAAATAGCGCATAAAGCCCCAGCGTGGCCAGTCCGGTTGTGTCAGGAAGCCCCCCATTCCCTTTGAGTAGACGTAAAACCGGCATTACCTGTTATTGGTTTGGATCCACTCTAGCATAGCCGTTGATGGCCATTGAACACCATTGGAAAATTTAGTCTAAAGGCTCTAGAGCGGGACTTTCAGAGCATCTAACAGAACCCGGATTATCGAATCGGTCAGATTATGACAATACCCCACTCCTCGTAGCAGCTGCCGAACGCAGCCTTCGGCAGCTGCTACAAAGACCGAGTCATGGGTTATCGGTCGGCACACCGAAAAAAGATGTTTGGTGGTAAGCTCGCGCACCATGAATATCTACAGCTCTCGCCCCGTTGTCCTCTGTCTCTCCGGCCACGACCCAAGTGGTGGCGCCGGCTTGCAGGCAGATATCGAAGCCCTGCTCGCTCAGGGTTGTCATGCCGCCCCGGCAGTTACCGCGCTGACTGTGCAAGACACGGTCAACGTCAGCGATTTCCGCGTTCTCGACCGTGAGTGGGTGCTGGCACAAGCCAATGCCGTGCTCAACGACTCGACGGTCGCGGCGGTCAAGCTGGGCATGCTCGGCTCACTGGAAATGGTCGACACCGTGGTCGAACTGCTTCAGGCGCATCCGCATTTGCCGGTGGTCTGTGACCCGGTGCTGCGCGCCGGCGGTGGTGGGCGACTGGGCAAGGACGAGGTCGGCTATGCCATGCGCGAGCGCCTGCTGCCACTGGCGATCATCGCCACCCCTAACCTCCCGGAAGCACGCATCCTTGCCGAATTGCCCGAAGGCACGGCCGATGAATGCGCAGAAAAACTCCTGCCTTACGTCAAGCACCTGCTGATCACCGGCGGTCATGGCGACGAACACGAAGTGCATAATCGCCTGTACAGCCGCGATGGCAGCCGCCACACCTACACCTGCCAGCGCCTGCCCGGCAGCTATCATGGTTCGGGCTGCACCCTGGCCAGCGCTCTGGCCGGACGTCTGGCCCAAGGCGAACACCTCGCCAGCGCGGTACAGTCGGCGCTCAACTACACGTGGCGCACCCTGCGAGACGCCGAACAGCTGGGCAAAGGCCAGTTCGTGCCACGCCGTCTGCCGCTGGATTTTTGCTCGTAACGCCATGAGGCCTGCACGATGAAACTACGTGGCCTGTACGCCATTACCGACAGCCAACTGCTGGCCGGCAAGTTCCTGCCTTACGTGGAGGCTGCGCTGGACGGCGGCGTCACGCTGCTGCAGTACCGCGACAAAAGCACCGACGAGGCCCGCCGACTGCGTGAAGCCGAGGCCCTGCATGACCTGTGCGGACGCTACAAGACCCAGCTGATCATCAATGACGATGCCGAACTGGCCGCGCGCCTGGGCGTCGGCGTACACCTGGGACAGACCGACGGGCCGCTGACCCCGGCCCGCTCGCTGCTGGGCCGCCAGGCGATCATCGGTTCGACCTGCCACGCGCAACTCGAACTCGCCGAACAAGCGGCAAAGGAAGGCGCCAGTTACGTCGCCTTCGGCCGTTTCTTCAATTCCAACACCAAGCCCGGCGCGCCGGCATGCAGTCTCGAACTGCTCGATCAGGCCCGCAGCAAACTGCACCTGCCGATCTGCGCGATCGGCGGCATCACCCTCGACAACGCCGCCCCGCTGGTGGCCCACGGGGTTGATCTGTTGGCCGTGGTTCACGGGCTGTTTGGTGCCGAAGACACTCAAGAAGTGACGCGCCGTGCTCGCGCCTTCAACGACTTGTTCAAAGCTTAAGTATTCAATTACCGACTTTTGAGAGCCCTATCATGTCTCGTTCCGAAACCCTGTTTGCCAACGCCCAGAAACACATTCCCGGCGGCGTGAACTCGCCTGTTCGTGCCTTCAAGAGCGTCGGCGGCACGCCGCTGTTCTTCAAGCACGCCGAAGGCGCCTACGTGACGGACGAAGACGACAAGCGTTATGTCGATTACGTCGGCTCCTGGGGCCCGATGATTCTCGGCCACAGCCACCCGGATGTGCTGGACGCCGTGCGCAAGCAGCTTGAGCACGGTTTGTCCTACGGCGCCCCGACCGCGATGGAAACCGAGATGGCCGACCTGGTCTGCTCGATCGTGCCGTCGATGGAAATGGTGCGCATGGTCAGCTCCGGCACCGAGGCGACCATGAGCGCCATTCGCCTGGCCCGTGGTTTCACCGGCCGCGACAGCATCATCAAGTTCGAAGGCTGCTACCACGGTCACTCCGACAGCCTGCTGGTGAAAGCCGGTTCCGGCCTGCTGACCCAAGGCGTGCCAAGCTCTGCCGGGGTTCCTGCGGCCTTCGCCAAGCACACACTGACGCTGCCATTCAACGACATCGACGCCGTTGAAAAAATGCTCGCCGAAGTTGGCCAGGAAGTGGCGTGCATCATCGTCGAGCCCGTGGCGGGCAACATGAACTGCGTGCCGCCAGCGCCAGGTTTCCTCGAAGGCCTGCGCACCCTGTGTGACAAACACGGCGTGGTACTGATTTTCGACGAAGTGATGACCGGTTTCCGCGTTGCCCTCGGTGGTGCCCAGGCACACTACGGCGTGACCCCGGACCTGAGCACCTTCGGCAAGATCATCGGTGGCGGCATGCCCGTCGGCTGCTTTGGCGGCAAACGCGAAATCATGTCGCACATCGCACCGCTGGGTCCGGTTTACCAGGCAGGCACCCTGTCGGGTAACCCGTTGGCCATGGCCGCCGGCCTGACCACCCTGCGCCTGATCAGCCGCCCGGGCTTCCACGCCGAACTCAGCGAGTACACCAGTCGCCTGCTCGATGGCCTGCAACAGCGCGCCGACGCCGCTGGCATCCCGTTCGTGACCACCCAGGCCGGCGGCATGTTTGGCCTGTACTTCAGCGGCGCCGACGACATCGTGACCTTCGATGACGTGATGGCCAGCGATGCCAACCTGTTCAAACGCTTCTTCCACCTGATGCTCGAAGGTGGCGTGTACCTGGCACCAAGCGCCTTCGAAGCCGGTTTCACCTCGATCGCTCATGGCGAAGCCGAGCTGAAACTGACGCTGGACGCCGCTGAACGTGCATTCGCGGCATTGAAGTAAGCGATAGACGCTGACGTCGACGATTGTCGGCGTCAGCTTTATCCCACATGCCTACCTTATTTTCTTACGCAACACTGATAATTCCCCCAAAAGCGGCAGATATATTCCCCGCGCGGCAGAAAAACGAGTAAAGACTTTGTAAGGTGGGTCCTGCTTATTTCATAATGCGCGCTTATTGGATCCCTCGACGGGTCCGCGCGCCCTTCAGAGGTAAGTCGATTCCCATGAACCGCACCGGCCGCGCCCTTGCACTGGGCTGCCYGTTGCTCCTTCAGCCCCTGCTCGCGCATGCACAAGCAGGCGGCAACTCGTTGTTGATCCCAGCGATGGGTCGTTGCACCCTCAATACCCAGCCTGAAGACCTGAAGGAGGCGCTCGCCGCCTGCCAGAAAGCGTCAGACGCCGGGGATGCGGAAGCGCAATACGAATTGGGCGAGTTCTACTACGAAGGCAAACGCGTGCCGCGCGACCTCAATCAAGCCCTGAGCTACTTCGAAAAAGCTTCGCTGCAAGGCCACGCTCAGGCGCAATTCAAACTCGGCATCATGTTCTTCCATGGCGAAGGCGTGCCGGCCAATAACGTTCAGGCGTATATCGTGCTGAAAATGGCCGCGGTCAACGGCGCAGAAGATGCGCTGGACACCGCCGACGAAGTCGCCGAGCACATGCAACGCAATGAACTGGAAGTCGCCACCCAGGTGCTGGGGCAAATTTTCCGTAAATACCTGATGGAACTGCAAAGCGCAGACGGACGTACGCCGTTCTCGCCGCTGCCCTGAATCCTGCACTGACCTGACTGGCCCCATCGCGAGCAGGCTCGCTCCCACATTTGATTTGTGCATCAACACAATCCACTGTGAGAGCGAGCCTGCTCGCGATGGGGGCGACTCGATTCTGAGGCTTACTTCTCAGGCATCGGCATCGGAAACGGCATGACATTGCCGACCGCGCCACGGGCTTCGCTGATTTTCGGGGTGCCCATGCGCTCGACTTCGTCGATGCGCACAATCGAATGCATCGGCACAAAACTGCGCACCACGCCCTCGAACTGAGCCTTGAGCTTCTCTTCGCTCGGATCGACGACCACTTGCGTGCGCTCGCCAAAGACGAACTCTTCCACTTCCAGAAAGCCCCACAGATCACTTTGATAGATCTGCTTGGCGTACATTTCGAACACCTGGCCCTGGTTGAGGAAAATCACCTTGTAGATTGGAGCTTCACGTTTGGTCATGGTGGGCGAGCAACACATCGAGGGATAAAAATGAGGGCGCGAACTATAGCATAGCCGCTGGACGCACGACGGTAGGAACCTGGGGACTTGTTCCCTATAATGCGCGGTTCTTTGAATCACGTGATGAACCCGTCCATGGCCAAGAAGCTTTATATCGAAACCCACGGTTGCCAGATGAACGAGTACGACAGCTCGCGCATGGTCGATCTGCTGGGCGAACATCAGGCCCTGGAAGTGACGGCGCGCGCCGAAGACGCAGACGTCATCCTGCTCAACACCTGCTCGATTCGCGAGCGTGCCCAGGACCGGGTGTATTCCCAGCTTGGCCGCTGGCGCGAACTGAAGCTCGCCAACCCGGAAATGGTCATCGCCGTCGGCGGTTGCGTGGCCAGCCAGGAAGGCGCGGCAATCCGTGACCGCGCGCCCTATGTCGACGTGGTCTTCGGCCCGCAGACCCTGCACCGCCTGCCGGAAATGATCGACGCCGCGCGCCTGACCAAATTGCCGCAAGTCGACGTCTCGTTCCCGGAAATCGAAAAATTCGACCACCTGCCGGAACCGCGCATCGATGGCCCAAGCGCCTATGTGTCGGTGATGGAAGGTTGCAGCAAGTACTGCACGTTCTGCGTAGTGCCCTATACCCGCGGTGAAGAAGTCAGCCGACCGTTCGACGACGTGATCGCCGAAATCATTCACCTGGCCGAGAACGGCGTGCGTGAAGTCACCTTGCTGGGGCAGAACGTCAACGGCTACCGTGGCCTGACCCACGACGGGCGCCTGGCCGATCTGGCCGAGCTGATCCGTGTGGTGGCGGCTGTCGATGGCATCGACCGTATTCGCTATACCACGTCGCACCCGCTGGAGTTCTCCGACAGCCTGATCCAGGCCCACGCCGAAGTACCGGAACTGGTCAAACACCTGCATTTGCCGGTGCAGTCGGGTTCGGACCGGATTCTTGCAGCCATGAAGCGCAACCACACGGCGCTCGAATACAAGTCGAAGCTGCGCAAGCTGCGGGCCGCCGTACCGGGTATCTGCATCAGTTCGGACTTTATCGTCGGCTTCCCCGGCGAGACCGAAAAAGACTTCGAACAGACCATGAAGCTGATCGAAGACGTCGGTTTCGACTTCTCCTACTCGTTCGTCTACAGCCAGCGCCCGGGCACCCCGGCTGCCGACTTGGCCGACGAAACCCCGGAAGAGCTGAAAAAGGAGCGTTTGAACGCCCTGCAACATCGCCTCAACCAGCAAGGTTTCGAGATCAGCCGACAAATGGTCGGTTCGACCCAACGGATCCTGGTGACCGATTATTCGAAAAAAGACCCGGGCGAACTGCAAGGCCGGACCGAGAATAATCGAATCGTAAACTTTCGCTGCGACAATCCGACCTTGATCGGCCAGTTCGCAGACGTGCACATCGACGCCGMACAGCCGCACTCGCTGCGTGGTTCGTTGATCCGCTAACACCACACTCCACTGTGGGAGCGAGCCGGCTCGCTCCCACAGGGTTGGTGTTTGATGTTGGTCTGTTTAAGAGCTTTCGCACCCAGGCCTCTGGCGTTATCCTTGATTCATCTCCATTGCCCCAGGGCGGCTAAAAACAACCTTGAACGCACCCATAGAACCACATCGTTTCATCCTCGAGCCCTTTGAGGCTCATCGCTTCGCCAATCTGTGCGGGCAATTCGACGAGCATTTGCGCTTGATCGAACAGCGCCTGGCGATCGTGATCCGCAATCGCGGCAATCAGTTCGAATTGATCGGCGAGCCCAAGCACGCCATCTCCGCGGAAAACCTTCTGCGCCGCCTCTACCGTGAAACCAAGAGTAGCGAGCTGTCGCCAGACATGGTTCACCTGTTCCTGCAGGAATCGGCCGTGGAAGAAATGGACAACCATTCGCCCGCCGAGCCTTCCGTCGCCCTGCGTACCAAAAAAGGCATGATTCGCCCTCGCGGCTTGAATCAGCTGCGCTACGTGAAGGAAATCCTGGGCAATGACATCAACTTCGGCATCGGCCCGGCCGGTACCGGCAAGACCTATCTGGCCGTTGCCTGCGCAGTCGATGCGCTGGAGCGCGAGCAGATCCGCCGCATCCTGCTGGTACGTCCAGCGGTCGAGGCCGGCGAGAAACTCGGCTTCCTGCCCGGCGACCTGGCACAAAAAATCGACCCGTACCTGCGCCCGCTGTATGACGCACTGTACGAAATGCTCGGTTTTGAACACGTCGCCAAGCTGATCGAGCGCCAGGTGATCGAAGTTGCGCCACTKGCTTACAYGCGTGGCCGTACGCTGAACAACAGCTTCATCATCCTCGACGAAAGCCAGAACACCACCGTCGAACAGATGAAGATGTTCCTGACACGGATCGGTTTTGGCTCGACCGCAGTCATCACCGGTGACATCACCCAGATCGACCTGCCAAAAGGCACCAAGTCCGGGCTGATTCATGTGATCGACGTGCTCAAGGAAGTACCGGGCATCAGTTTTACCCACTTCAAACCCAAAGACGTCGTGCGCCACCCGTTAGTGCAGCGCATTGTCGAAGCCTATGAGCGCTTCGAAAATCGCCTGATTGACGAACCTGCAACGCTTTCCGCCGAAAAGGGCAATCGCCACGATGCTTGAGCTTGATCTGCAACTGGCGACCGAAGCGTCTGCTCCAAGCGAAGCCGAGTTCCGCCAATGGTGCGAACTGGCCCTGCGTCAGCGCACCGCTGACTCCGAGTTGACCATTCGCCTGGTCGACGAGGAAGAAGCTCGCGAGCTGAACTACACCTGGCGTCAAAAGGATTACGCAACCAATGTGTTGTCGTTCCCTGCCGATGTGCCCGATGAATTGCTGGACATCCCGTTGCTGGGCGATCTGGTGATCTGCGTGGCCGTGGTYGAGCGCGARGCCGCCGARCAAGGCAAGGMAYTGAASGCCCATTGGGCGCATCTGGTCATTCACGGCTGCTTGCATCTRCTTGGTTACGACCATATAGATGACGACGAAGCCGAAGAAATGGAAGCACTGGAACGAACGTTGCTTGCAGAGTTGGGTCATCCTGACCCGTATGCGGACGACGAAACCGAAACATCCCCTATCGTTACGACAAAGGATTCAGAGTAATCGCTATGAGCGAAGATCGATCGAGCAACGGGCAAAAGTCCTGGCTGGGTAAACTCACCCAGGCTTTTGCCCACGAGCCGAAAAACCGTCAGGAGCTGCTGGAGCTTCTGCGTGATGCCCATCAGAACAAGTTGCTGGACAGCGAAGCGCTGGCCATCGTCGAAGGCGCCATCCAGGTCGCTGACCTGCAAGTACGCGACATCATGGTCCCGCGCTCGCAGATGGTCAGCATCAAGGCGACCCAGACACCCCGTGAATTCCTCCCGGCCGTGGTTGAGTCTGCGCACTCGCGTTACCCGGTAATCGGTGAGAGCCACGACGACGTGATGGGCGTGTTGCTGGCCAAGGATCTGCTGCCACTGATCCTCAAGGAGAACGGCGACAGCTTCAACATCAAGGATTTGCTGCGTCCGGCCACTTTCGTGCCCGAGTCCAAGCGCCTGAACGTGTTGCTGCGCGAGTTCCGCGCCAACCATAACCACATGGCCATCGTTATCGACGAATACGGCGGTGTGGCGGGCCTGGTGACCATCGAAGACGTGCTCGAGCAAATCGTCGGCGACATCGAAGACGAGCACGACGTTGAAGAAGACAGCTACATCAAGCCACTGCCAAGCGGCGACTTCCTGATCAAGGCCCTGACGCCGATCGAGAACTTCAACGAGTTCTTCGACAGCGAATTCTCCGACGACGAATTCGACACCGTTGGCGGCCTGGTGATGAGCGCGTTCGGGCACTTGCCAAAACGCAACGAAATCACTGAAATCGGCGCCTATCGCTTCCRCATCCTGAACGCCGACAGCCGTCGCATTCACTTGCTGCGCTTGACCCCTATAGCCCGTTAAGGACTGACATGCGTTGGATCACCCGCCCCGGCTGGCCCGGTAACCTGCTGGCCGTGGCGGCCGGTGCACTCACCACCCTGGCCTTGGCGCCGTTCGATATCTGGCCGCTGGCGTTGCTGGCGGTCGGTTTTTTCTATGCCGGCCTTCGTGAACTGACACCTCGTCAGGCACTGGGTCGCGGTTGGTGCTTCGGTTTTGGCCTGTTTGGCGCGGGCACCAGCTGGATCTACTACAGCATTCACAACTTTGGCGGCGCTTCGATGCTGCTGGCCGGGTTGCTGATGCTGGCTTTCACCGCCGCGATTGCCTGGTTCTTCGCCCTGCCCGCCTGGCTCTGGGCGCGCTGGTTGCGCCGCAACGAAGCGCCATTGGCCGACGCCTTGGCATTTGCCGCGCTGTGGGTGGGTCAGGAAGCGTTTCGTGGCTGGTTCCTCACCGGTTTTCCATGGCTCTATTCCGGTTACAGCCAACTCGACGGCCCGCTTGCCGGGTTGGCGCCATTGGGTGGCATGTGGCTGATTTCCTTCAGCCTGGCCCTGACCGCCGCGCTTGTGTACAACCTGCCACGCCTGATCAAGGCCGGACACAAAGGCTTTATCGTCGCCGGCCTGCTGTTGCTGGCTGCGCCTTGGGTCATCGGCCTGTCGCTCAAAGGCCACGCCTGGACCAGCCCTTCGGGCAATCCGCTGAGCGTCGCGGCGATTCAGGGCAACATCGAACAAAGCATGAAGTGGGACCCGGCGCAGCTCAACGCGCAACTGGCGCTGTACCGCGACATGAGTTTCAGTTCCAAACGTGTCGACCTGCTGATCTGGCCGGAAACTGCGGTCCCGGTGCTCAAGGAGTCTGCCGAGGGCTACCTGAACATGATGGGCAGCTTCGCCGCCGAACGTAATTCGGCACTGATTACCGGCGTGCCGATCCGCGAGGAAGTGCACCACGAGAAACGCTTCTACAATGGCATCACCGTGGTTGGCCAAGGCGATGGCACTTACCTCAAGCAGAAACTGGTGCCGTTTGGCGAATACGTACCGCTGCAAGAGCTGTTGCGTGGCCTGATTGCGTTCTTCGATCTGCCGATGTCGGATTTCGCCCGCGGCCCGGCTGATCAGCCATTGTTGCAAGCCAAGGGTTATCAGATTGCACCGTTCATCTGCTACGAAGTGGTCTACCCGGAATTTGCCGCCAGCCTTTCGGCGCGCAGCGATTTGCTACTGACCATCAGTAACGACACCTGGTTCGGCACCTCCATCGGCCCGCTGCAACACCTGCAGATGGCGCAGATGCGGGCGCTTGAGGCTGGCCGCTGGATGATTCGCGCAACCAACAACGGTGTCACCGGATTGATCGACCCCTTCGGCAAAATCACCGTACAAATCCCGCAATTCGAACGCGGCATTCTCTACGGTGACGTAGTGCCGATGCACAACCTGACGCCTTACCTGCAATGGCGCTCATGGCCACTGCTCATCCTTTGTGCACTGCTGTTTGGCTGGGCACTGYTGGCCAGCCGGATCGCCAAGACGGTTTAAGTGCTTGTGGCGAGGGAGCTTGCTCCCTCGCCACAGAGGTGGGAACGATCAAATCAGCGGTAAAAGATCGAATACCCGATCTGCCCCACGGCCTCATTCAACAACTGACCGGATCGCCAGATCGATTTGAACGTCGGCATCCAGCCACCCAGCGGTTCGCCATTATCGGTGCCCAAAAAGCCCACCGGAGCCGGCACCACGGTAAATCCCGCCTGTTCGAAACTCCAGACGCTGCGCGGCATATGCCAGGCTTGCGTCACCACCACGACCCGCTTCAACCCCAAAGGCTCCAGCAGTTCGGCAGTGAATTGAGCGTTTTCCCAGGTGGTGCGGCTGCGCCCTTCCTGCCAACGAACCGTGACCCCAAAATCATCCTGTAACGAATCGGCCATCAACTTCGCTTCGGTTGGCGGCGTGCCGTAATGCAAACCACCGCTGGTCAATACCGGCAAACCCGACGCCTTGGCCAGCCGCGCCGCATAACGCTCGCGCTCCAGCGCCACACCGGTCGGCTGATCGGAACCCCAGGCAAGATCACCGCGCTCGCGCCCCGCCCCCAGCACCACAATCACATCCGCGCGCTCGGCCAGAGTCGTCCATTCGCTGCGGGCCAGCGGTGCTTCACGCTCAAGGGCCTTGGCGCTCCACTGCACTACGACCGGCAAGCTCATCAACCAGAACCCACCGGCCCCCACGACAAAACACAACCCTGCAAGGCGTGGTCTTGAGCGGCGCAACCACCAGGCAAGCGCCAGCAGCAGCAAAAAGATACCGGGCGGCAGAAGCAGTTGTTTAACGAAATAACGAAAGGGCATCGGGCATCTCCAGAGATGCCCGAAGCCTAAGTGGGTTGAAGCAATGCGACAACTAAGATGGAAGGCCTTTTCATCAAAAAGCCATCATGGGCGACTTCATGCGCCCGCTTGGGGCAACACACATTTGCCTGATCACTTACTTGACCAGCAGGGACCGGACCTTTACCGCGTCTCTGCGAGAGAGCTTGTCTTGCAACCAGATAATTTTCGCCGAACGGGGGACGTCCTTAGACTTCACTGCTTCTGATGACAAGCATCCTTGCCCCTCACGCTCACTACGATCAAGATAAGCCATGATCAGTTCGAACTCTGCGCGGCTCAACCCGCGAAGTTCCAGCTCCACCGGACGCTCATCGCGTAACCGGCCAGCTGTCCTTGCGGCATCCAGGGCCAGCCCCAGGCGCTCTATCAGCTTTTCGTACAACTCCGGCTTAGTTACTTTTCGTTGTGACTCAACCATCCCTCACCTCATTGAAGATAAGACTCACTCCCCATCTAGAGCTTAGCTTCGCTTGGCAAACCGTTCAGGTGCCGCGACCAACGGCCCTACGTGTGTAATCAGGGTTTCCCTCGGTAGAGCGCGGTCATGTATGCTACGGCGCTTCCTGTAACTCCACTTCCAGCTCGGCTGGGCATCGAAAACGCCACTTTTGGCGTCATCAGCGTCCAGCGTTGCATTGAAGAGGATTAGGCCACCCCTATTCAGTTCAAAAGTAGCCATGCACGAACACTATCAGCCCCGCGAAATCGAAAATGCTGCCCAGTCGTTCTGGGACGAGCAAAAGTCCTTTGAAGTCAGTGAACAGCCAGGCAAGGAGACGTTCTACTGCCTGTCGATGTTCCCTTACCCCAGCGGCAAGCTACACATGGGGCACGTGCGCAACTACACCATCGGCGACGTGATCTCCCGCTATCAGCGCATGCAAGGCAAAAATGTCCTGCAACCCATGGGTTGGGACGCTTTCGGCATGCCGGCGGAAAACGCCGCAATGAAGAACAACGTAGCGCCCGCCAAATGGACCTACGAAAACATCGCCTACATGAAAACCCAGCTGCGCAGCCTGGGCCTGGCGGTGGACTGGTCGCGCGAAGTGACCACCTGCAAGCCGGATTACTACCGTTGGGAACAATGGCTGTTCACTCGCCTGTTCGAAAAAGGCGTGATCTACCGTAAAAACGGCACCGTGAACTGGGACCCGGTCGACCAGACCGTTCTGGCCAACGAACAGGTGATCGACGGTCGCGGCTGGCGCTCCGGCGCGCTGATCGAAAAACGCGAAATCCCGATGTACTACTTCAAGATCACCGCTTATGCGGATGAACTGCTGGAGGGTCTCGACGACCTGCCGGGCTGGCCTGAGCAAGTCAAAACCATGCAGCGCAACTGGATTGGCAAATCCCGTGGCATGGAAGTGCAGTTCCCGTACAACGTCGACTCGATCGGCGAAACGGGCGCACTGAAAGTCTTCACTACCCGTCCGGACACCCTGATGGGCGCGACCTACGTTGCCGTGGCTGCCGAACATCACCTGGCGACCCTGGCTGCGCAGAACAACCCTGAGCTGCAAGCGTTCATCGCAGAATGCAAAGGCGGCAGCGTGGCCGAAGCCGATGTTGCCACCCAGGAGAAAAAAGGCCTGCCGACCGGCCTGTTCGTCGAGCACCCGCTGACCGGCGAAAAATTGCCGGTATGGGTCGCCAACTATGTGCTGATGCACTACGGCGACGGCGCGGTAATGGCGGTTCCGGCCCACGACGAGCGCGATTTCGAATTTGCCCACAAGTACAACCTGCCGGTTAAATCAGTCGTGCGTACCAGTTCCGGCGATAGCAACCCGACACCGTGGCAAGACGCCTACGGCGAACACGGCACGCTGATCAATTCCGGCGAGTTCGACGGCCTGGACTTCGCGGGCGCGTTCGACGCCATCGAAGTAGCCCTGATCAAGAAAAACCTCGGTGCCTCGCGCACCCAGTTCCGCCTGCGCGACTGGGGCATCAGCCGTCAGCGTTACTGGG
The DNA here is from genome assembly GCF_056396605.1 of Pseudomonas sp. 05T35. Taxonomy (NCBI): domain Bacteria; kingdom Pseudomonadati; phylum Pseudomonadota; class Gammaproteobacteria; order Pseudomonadales; family Pseudomonadaceae; genus Pseudomonas; species Pseudomonas sp. 05T35. The sequence continues at coordinate 8,864 of NZ_JBFTLU010000012.1, read as the reverse complement.
GCTGCCCGATCCCGATCATCCACTGCGATACCTGCGGTGACGTGCCGGTGCCGGAAGATCAACTGCCTGTCGTGCTGCCGGAAGACGTCGTACCCGATGGCGCCGGTTCACCATTGGCGCGCATGCCCGAGTTCTACGAATGCACGTGCCCGAAATGCGGCGCACCGGCCAAGCGTGAAACCGACACCATGGACACCTTCGTCGAGTCCTCGTGGTACTACGCCCGCTACGCCTCGCCGCACTATGAAGGTGGCCTGGTTGAAAAATCCGCGGCCGACCACTGGCTGCCGGTGGATCAATACATCGGCGGTATCGAACACGCGATCCTGCACCTGCTCTACGCGCGCTTCTTCCACAAGCTGATGCGTGACGAAGGCCTGGTGAGCTCCAACGAACCGTTCAAGAACCTGCTGACCCAGGGCATGGTGATCGCCGAGACTTACTATCGTCGCGAAGCCAACGGCGCTTATACCTGGTTCAACCCCGCGGACGTCGAGCTCGAGCGTGACAGCAAAGCCAAGGTTATCAGCGCCAAATTGAAAGCTGACGGCTTGCCGGTGGAAATCGGCGGGACCGAGAAGATGGCCAAGTCGAAGAACAACGGCGTCGATCCGCAGTCGATGATCGATCAGTTCGGCGCAGACACTTGCCGCCTGTTCATGATGTTTGCCTCGCCACCCGACATGAGCGCGGAATGGTCCGACTCCGGAGTAGAAGGTTCGCACCGCTTCCTCAAGCGCGTCTGGCGTCTCGCTCAAGCGCACGTCACCCAGGGCCTTCCAGGCAAACTGGACATCGCCACCTTGAACGACGAGCAGAAAGCCATTCGCCGTTCGATCCACCAGGCGATCAAACAGGCCAGCCACGACGTGGGCCAGAACCACAAATTCAACACTGCCATCGCCCAGGTGATGACGCTGATGAACGTGCTGGAAAAAGCTGCGCAAGGCACCGAACAGGACCGCGCGCTGATTCACGAAGGCCTGGAAACCGTGACCCTGCTGCTGGCCCCGATCACCCCGCACATCAGCCACGAGCTGTGGCATCGACTGGGTCACGCCGATCCGGTGATCGATGCCGGCTGGCCGGTTCTGGACGACAGCGCTCTGGTTCAAGACAGCCTGCAACTGGTGATTCAGGTCAACGGCAAGCTGCGCGGCCAGATCGAAATGCCGGCCAGTGCCAGCCGCGAAGAAGTCGAAGCCGCCGCACGGGCCAATGAAAACGTGCTGCGCTTTGTCGACGGGCTGACTATTCGTAAAGTGATCGTAGTGCCCGGAAAACTGGTCAATATCGTCGCTAGCTAATTGGATCAGGCGCAAGGTCCATACCTGGCGCCGAACAGAACCTTTCGGGTCGCACGCTCGGCCCACATGGTTTCAAGGGGAGCAACAAGATGATCAAACGCAACTTGCTGGTGATGGGCCTCGCTGTACTGTTGAGTGCCTGCGGTTTCCAGCTGCGTGGCACCGGCACTACCGAACTGGCGATCAAGGAGCTCGACCTGAGCGCGCGCAACGCCTATGGCGAAACCGTGACGCTGATGCGCCAGGTGCTTGAAAGCAGCGGCGTCAAAGTCTACGCCGGCGCACCTTACAAGCTGGTATTGACTGACGAACAGGAAAGCCAGCGCAACCTCAGCTACTCCGGCGGCGGCCATTCGGCCGAGTATGAGCTGACCAACGTGCTGAACTATCAAATCGTGGGCCACAACAAGCTGTCCCTGCTCGACGACAAACTGCAAGTGCAGAAGGTCTTCATGCACGATGGCAACAACATCACTGGCTCCGACCAGGAAGCCGCCGAAGTGCGCAAGGAAATGCGTCGCGACCTGGTGCAACGCATGATGCTGCGCCTGCAACAGCTCACCCCGGCTCAGCTCGATCAGTTGCAACAGACTGCCGATGCCCGTGCCAAAGCTGAAGCCGACGCGCTGGAAGCAGCCCGTAAAGCTGAAGCGAACACTCCGCGTCAGTCACCTATGCAAGTGCCTGCCGAGTAAGTCGTACGGGGCGCTCCGGCGCCCCGTTCGCTCCGCCTTATGAAACTAGCCCCCGCCCAGCTCGGAAAACACCTGCAAGGCACCCTTGCGCCCGTTTACATCATCAGTGGTGATGACCCACTGCTGTGTCAGGAAGCCGCCGACGCCATCCGCTCTGCTGCCCGCCAGCAAGGTTTTGACGAACGCCAGGTATTCAGCGCAGACGCCAGTTTCGACTGGGGTACGCTGCTGCAAGCGGGCGCCAGCATGTCGCTATTCGCCGAAAAGCGTCTGCTGGAGTTGCGCTTGCCGTCCGGCAAACCGGGCGACAAGGGTGCAGCGGCACTGATGGAGTACTGTTCGCGTCCGGCCGAAGACACCTTGCTGCTCATCAGCCTGCCAAAGCTCGACGGCAGCGCGCAAAAAACCAAGTGGGGCAAGGCGCTGGTCGAAGGTCCGCAGACCCAGTTCGTACAGATCTGGCCGGTGGATACCAACCAGTTGCCGCAGTGGATTCGTCAACGCCTGTCCCAGGCCGGGCTTGCCGCCAGCCAGGACGCTGTCGAACTGATCGCAGCAAGGGTGGAAGGCAACCTGCTGGCGGCGGCCCAGGAAATCGAAAAGCTCAAGCTGATGGCCGAAGGTGGCCAGATCACGGTCGAAACGGTGCAAGCCGCAGTCGCCGACAGCGCGCGCTTCGATGTTTTCGGGTTGACCGATGCCATTCTTAATGGCGAAGCGGCGCATGCGTTACGGATGCTTGAAGGCTTGCGCGGCGAAGGTGTCGAACCACCGGTGATTCTTTGGGCGCTGGCCCGGGAGCTTCGGCTATTGGCCAACCTGTCGCTGCAATACAGCCAGGGTGTGCCGCTGGACAAGGCCTTCAGCCAGGCCCGACCGCCCGTCTGGGACAAGCGCAAACCCCTGATGAGCAAAGCCCTGCAACGCCATTCGGCGCAGCGCTGGGCGCAACTGCTGCTGGATGCCCAGCGGATCGACGCACAAATCAAAGGCCAGGCTGCCGGTTCGCCGTGGATGAGCCTGAGCCGCTTGTCGTTGTTGATGGCCGGCCAGCGCTTGGCATTGCCAGCCGAGTAAGTCTTTCGACCGCATAACGGCCATCGCGAGCAGGCTCGCTCCCACAACAATAGCGTCAACTTTGTGGGAGCGAGCTTGCTCGCGATGACGGCTGAAAGGTCCTACACATCGCAGGGACTAGACAGAACCCCGACTTCGGCCGATGATTTGCCCCGCATAAACCACTCAACGAGAGATCCGCCCATGAGCAAACACAAGCGGCCCAACAAGGCCAAATCCATTGTCGCCCAGCCATTGTTCCGCAGCCGTCAGGAACAACCCGGCAAGGGCAAAGGCAGCTACCGCCGCGAAGCCTTCCAGTCTAAAAGCTGGGAGGCTTCTTACTTTCTGGCGGCATGAAGTTTCAACATCACCTCGCTCCCTCTCGGCATGATAAGGTCTGCACCTGATTTGTATTATCTGGACCTGTGCATGCCCCTTTGTCTTTCCCGTCGTTGGCACCTGCGCCAACTGATTGCTGCCTCCAGCCTCGTTTTGCTTGTCGCCTGCGCGGAAAAACCCACCGCTGCCGACGCGCAACCGCTTCAAACCGCCCCTGTTGCGACCACACCGGCCATCATTCCTCCGGTAGTGCCGACTGGCGACAATCTCGACATCCAGCCGACCCAGACCTTCGAGGAGTGGGAAGCCGGCTTTCGCCAGGATGCCCTCGCCGCCGGTATCCGCCCGGATGTGTTCGACCGCGCCTTTGCCGGTGTCACGCCGGACATGAGCGTGATCCGCGCCGACCGCAGCCAACCAGAGTTCACCCGCCCGGTGTGGGAATACCTCGATGGCGCGCTCTCCGCCGCGCGCGTGCGCAAAGGCCAGGCCTTACTCAGCCAGTACGCCGAGACCTTGAACACTATCGAGCAGCGTTATGGTGTCGACCGCCAGGCACTCGTGGCGGTCTGGGGCATGGAAAGTAACTTCGGCAGCTTCCAGGGCGACAAATCAGTGATCCGCTCGCTGGCGACCCTGGCCTATGAAGGCCGGCGCCCAGGCTTTGCTCACGCCCAATTGCTGGCCGCTCTACAGATTCTGCAGCAGGGTGATATCACGCCCGAGAAGATGCTCGGCTCCTGGGCTGGCGCCATGGGCCAGACCCAGTTCATCCCGACCACCTACCTCACCCACGCGGTCGATTTTGACGGCACCGGTCACCGCGATATCTGGGGTAGCCCGACCGATGCGCTGGCCTCCACTGCCCACTACCTGCAAAGCTCCGGCTGGCAGAAAGGCCAGCCTTGGGGTTTCGAAGTGCAGCTGACGAGCGGTTTCGACTATTCGCTGGCTGACGGTGCGATTCGCAAAAGCGTCTCCKAGTGGATGCAAATGGGCATCAAACTACCCAACGGCAGCGTCGTCCCACCCGGTTCCGAACAACTGTCAGCCGCCCTGCTGCTGCCAGCCGGTTATCGCGGCCCGGCGTTCCTGATCCTCGACAATTTCCGCGCAGTCCTCAAGTACAACAACTCGTCGTCCTACGCATTAGCGGTGAACCTGTTGTCTGAACGCTTCAACGGGGCGGGCCTGATCAACGGCGAATGGCCGAAGGATGACCTGCCCCTGAGTCGTTCCGAGCGCATCGAACTACAGAGCTTGCTGAGTGCCAGTAACTACGATGCGGGGAACGCCGACGGCATCATCGGTGCCAACACTCGCAAAGCCATCCGCAGCGCCCAGCAGTCGTTTGGCTGGCCGGCAGATGGTTACCCGACGCACAAGTTGCTGGAGGGTTTGCGTAATCGTTAGTCAACTGTATGGCCGATGCCGCTTTCGCGAGCAGGCTCGCTCCCACATTCGACCGTATTTCCATGAGGAAACCCGATCACCTGTGGGAGCGAGCCTGCTCGCGATGACTGAATATCTGGCGACAGCAATCTAACGCCTGATCACCACATCCTGCTCCAGCCACAACGCCTTGCTCCCCGCATCCAGCCTCACCAACGCGCCCATGGGCAGCGTCAGGTTCGGGTCGCAATGGCCGCTGCGCCAACCGGCAAGCACCGGAATCCGCAATGGCTCGAAGGTTTGCTTGAGCAGCTGCGCCAAGGCATCGCTGTCCACGCCTGCCACATCCCCCACCAGCACTCCGCGCAGCGTGCTCAGCTTGCCGGACAGGCGCAGATGGGTCAGCAGCCGGTCGATGCGATACAACGGCTCGTTGACGTCCTCGATGAACAGAATGATTCCGTCAGCATCGATCTCAAAAGGCGTGCCCAGGGTCGCGGCAATCATCGACAGATTACCGCCCAGCAAACGCCCACGAGCGATGCCTGGCTCAATCGTGCTCAACGGGTAGGCCACCGGGTGCGCCAATTGGCTCCCCGCGCTCACCTGGCCTCTAAGCAAGCTGAACAGCGAAGACTCGGTAGGTTGTTGCTTGTTCCCTAGCAGATCGGCGTTGAGCATCGGCCCGTGAAAGGTCACGAACCCCGCATAACGGCTGATGGCCAGGTGCAGCGCTGTAATGTCGCTATAGCCGACAAACGGCTTGGCATTGCGCCGCAGCAACTCGAAATCGATCCGGTCCAGCAGACGCGGGCTACCATAGCCGCCGCGCAGGCAGAGAATCGCATCAATGGCGGTGTCGGCAAACGCCTCATGCAGATCCTTCAGGCGAACGTCGTCACTGCCAGCCAGGTAGCCGTCACTTTCCAGGACGCCCGGAAAAATCCGCAGCGAATACCCGCGTGTACGCATCCATTGAAGGGCCCTTTCAGTATCCAGAGCTGCCGGACCCGCCGGCGCAATCACGCCGATCAGCCCTTCAGCGGGTAACGCCGGGACTGGAGCATGCTCAGAAATAACGTGGGTCGAGCGAGTGGTCATCCGTGATTCTCCCTGTGTGAATGCTTCAGCACACAGTAGTCAGGAACGGGGACAAACAGAAGAGGTTCAGTCGTCCCACAGGGTGCAGGAAAAAACTGAGTGTGACGTGGTACCGAGTCAACCCTTGAATAAAAATGCCCGCAAGGCACAGGCCTTGCGGGCATCGTGGATCAGGACGACATCAATTCGGCCTTGACCAGTTTCGCCTGCTCGTCGGCGTGATACGAGGAACGTACCAGCGGGCCGGAGGCGACGTTCTTGAAGCCCATCTTGTAACCTTCCTCGGCGAACCAGGCGAAGGTGTCCGGGTGCACGAAACGCTGCACCGGCAAGTGACTGCGGGACGGTTGCAGGTACTGGCCCAGGGTCAGCATGTCGATGTCATGTTCGCGCATGCGCTTCATGACTTCGATGACTTCTTCGTCGGTTTCGCCCAGACCCAGCATCAGGCCGGACTTGGTCGGAATGTGCGGCATCATCTGCTTGAATTTTTGCAGCAAGGTCAGCGACCACTGATAGTCCGACCCCGGACGCGCGGCCTTGTACAGGCGCGGCACGGTTTCCAGGTTGTGGTTGAACACATCCGGCGGCTCGGCGGCGGTGATGGCCAGCGCAACATCCATCCGGCCACGGTAGTCCGGAACGAGGGTCTCGAGCTGCACGTTCGGCGACAGCTTGCGGATTTCGCGGATGCAGTCGGCGAAGTGCTGGGCACCGCCGTCACGCAGGTCATCGCGGTCTACCGAGGTGATCACCACGTACTTCAGTTTCAGGTCGGCGATGGCGATGGCCAGGCTTTCCGGCTCGTTGACGTCCAGCGGCTTCGGACGACCGTGGCCAACGTCACAGAACGGGCAGCGACGGGTGCAGATGTCGCCCATGATCATGAAGGTTGCGGTGCCACCAGAGAAGCACTCGCCGAGGTTCGGGCAGGAAGCTTCTTCGCAGACGCTGTGCAACTTGTGTTTGCGCAGCAGGGCCTTGATACGGTCGACTTCCGGGGAAACCGGGATGCGTACGCGAATCCAGTCAGGCTTTTTCGGCAATTCAGTGGTCGGAATGATCTTCACCGGAATGCGCGCAACCTTTTCGGCGCCGCGCAGCTTTACGCCAGCTTCCACTTTGGCTCGCGGGGCCGGGCGCTCGGTAACATCCAGCGTCGGGATCATGGTTTGCACAGCGTCTTGCGCAGTAGTCATATCAGTCGATTCCGCCCGTTAGGGTCGTCTGCTCAGCATAGTCGAGGTGTTTGACGAGCTGCGCACGCAGCCGGGCACTTACCTCGGCAAATTCAATGGGCCCGGTGTGATCGCGCAGCTGGGTCATGGCCAGCCCGGCGTATCCACAGGGGTTAATCCGGCGAAACGGCTCCAGGTCCATATCCACGTTCAGGGCCAGGCCATGAAAGGAGCAACCGTGGCGGATCCGCAGACCCAGAGAAGCAATTTTTGCACCGTTGACGTAGACGCCCGGTGCATCGGCCTTGGCCACGGCAGTGACGCCGTAGCTGGCCAACAGCTCGATCAGGCACTGTTCCATCCGGCTGACCAGGTCACGCACGCCGAAACCCAGCTTGCGCACATCCAGCAGCAAATACGCCACCAACTGACCCGGGCCGTGGTAAGTCACTTGACCGCCACGGTCGACCTGCACCACCGGAATATCGCCGGGAAGCAGCAGATGCTCAGCCTTGCCGGCCTGGCCCTGGGTGAAAACCGGCGGGTGCTCGACCAGCCAGATCTCATCGGCGCAGTCACTGCCACGCTCGTTGGTAAACCGTTGCATGGCATGCCAGACCGGCTCGTAAGCCAGCTGGCCGAGCTCGCGAAAGCCCAGCGGTTCGGACATCACAACACCATGTGCACGAAACCGGTAGCCCGCAACTCGCTGTTGATGTCATACAGCTGTTCTTGACCGGTAGCGATGATGTGCAACTGGATGGTCGTGTACTTGCCATTGGTACTCTGGCGCTCGGCCAGGGTCTTGTGGTCAACGGTAGCGTGCTTCTCAAGGATCGCGATGATCTTGTCCTTGAAGCCCACACCGGTATCGCCGATTACCTTGATCGGGTAATCCGCGCAGGGGAATTCGATCTTTGGCGCATTTACTTCGGTGTCTGTCATGGCGTAACGGCCTCGTAAGCCGTGGCAACGGACATGGCCCCGCTCCGGATTGGAACGGGGCCATGCAGGTCCACACTAATTCAGTTGAACAAGCCGTAGAAGAATAGACGGATGCTATCCCACATGCGGCGGAAGATACCACCTTGGTCGACTGCGTCCAGCGCGATCAGATCAGCGCTGTGCACGACCTTGTCGTCCAGTTTCACTTCGACTTTACCAATCACGTCGCCCTTGGCGATCGGCGCGACCAGTTGCGGGTTCATGGTCATGCTGGCAGCGAGCTTCTTCAGCTGGCCTTTTGGCAGGGTCATGGTCAGGTCTTCAGCCAGGCCGGCTTTGACCTGGTTGGTGGTGCCCTTCCAGACTGGAGCCTGAGCCAGCTCGGCGCCTTTCTGATAGAAGGTCTGGGTTTCGAAGAAACGGAAACCGTAGGTCAGCAGCTTCTGGGTTTCAGCGGCGCGAGCGCTTTCGCTGTTGGTGCCGAACACCACGGCGATCAGGCGCATGCCGTCACGTACCGCCGAGGACACCATGCAGTAGCCAGYCTCTTCGGTGTGACCGGTTTTCAGACCGTCAACGGTCTTGTCACGCCACAACAGCAGGTTGCGGTTGGGTTGCTTGATGCCGTTCCAGAAGAACTCTTTCTGCGAATAGATCGCGTAGTGAGCCGGGTCTTCGTGGATGATCGCACGTGCCAGGATGGCCATGTCGTGAGCGGTGGAATAGTGCTCAGGATTTGGCAGACCGGTCGGGTTCATGAAGTGACTGTTGCTCATGCCCAGATCGGCAACGGTCTTGTTCATGAGGTCGGCGAACGCGTCTTCGCTGCCGGCGATGTGCTCGGAGAG
>NZ_JBFTLU010000011.1:0-22392 GCF_056396605.1 Pseudomonas sp. 05T35 | reverse complement strand
CTTTGCTCCCTGCCGGGCAAAAGCGCAAACCATGGCCTCACCGATCCCCGAAGCACCGCCGGAAATCAATACGGTTTTATCTTTGAGGTCGGTGTACACGGCCGGCACGCCGGCGCCTGTTTCATTAGTCATATGACGGTTACTCCACAGTAGGCACTTCGATTCAAGCAGCGGGACTCCAGGTGCGCTCGGGCACTCATGAAGTATTTTCCCAGCCTTCAAATTAGTCTTACTTTATATTGCAAAACCAGCGTTTCAGACTATAAATTTACTGCTATTTCGACAAGATATCGCTTATTAGTAGAACTATTAAACTAAAAACAACAAAAGGACGTTCAACCATGCCGCAATCCCGACACCTGCTTTCCGGCCTCGGCCTTTCCCTGATGATGGCCAGCCTCGGCGTCCAGGCCGGTGGCCTGTCCAGCGAACACAAGGCTTTTGGCAAGACCCGTGATGGAACCGCCATCGAGCAATATGTGTTGCGCAACAGCCATGGCATGCAAGCCACGGTCATTACCTACGGCGGCGTCTTGCAATCGTTGAAAGTGCCGGACAAGAACGGCAAGTTCGAAGACGTGGTACTGGGCTTTGACGATGTCCAGGGTTATCAGAGCGGCAAGGCATTCTTCGGCGCGACCATCGGACGCTACGGCAATCGCCTGGCCCAGGGCGCCTTCGAACTGGACGGCAAGCGTTACCAGATGCCGCTCAACGATGGCCCCAACTCGCTGCACGGTGGTGCGCTGGGTTTCGACAAGCGCGTCTGGAAAGCACAACCGGTCAACAGCAAGGACTCGGTCGGCGTGACCTTGAGCTACCTGTCGCCAGACGGTGAGATGGGCTTTCCCGGCAATCTGAAGGTCGAGGTCACCTACAGCCTCAACGACCATAACGAGCTGCGCATCGAGTACAAGGCCTCCACCGACAAACCCACAGTGCTGAACCTCACCAACCACAGTTACTTCAATCTCGCCGGGGCCGGTAACGGTGACGTGCTCAAACAGCTCGCCACCTTGCACGCCAGCCATTACACACCGGTCAACGGCACCTTGATTCCAACCGGTGAACTGGCCCCGGTAGCCGGCACACCGATGGACTTTCGGCAACCGACCGCCATCGGCCAGCGCATCAAGGACGATCATCCGCAACTCAAATTCGCCGAGCCGAAACAAGGCGGTTTTGACTTCAACTGGGTCCTGGATGCCAAGGGTGATGTCAGCCAACTCGCCGCCGATGTGCGCGACCCGCAATCCGGCCGCCGCTTGCAGCTCTACACCAGCGAACCCGGGGTGCAGTTCTACACCAGCAACTTCCTCGACGGCTCGGTCAAGGGCAAGGCTGGCAAGGCCTACGGACACTGGAGCGCATTCACTCTGGAGACCCAGCACTACCCCGACTCGCCGAACCAGCCGGGCTTCCCTAGCACACGGCTGGATCCAGGCCAGACGTATGCCCAGAACACCGTCCTGAAGTTCTCGGCCGACTGAACCTGACCTGGAACCTCGCCTTGCAGGAGCTATCGAGCCTCGCTGAGGCTCGATAGCTCCTACGTTGAACAACCACGATCAGCGTTGCTTCATGCGGTCGATCACCACGGCCAACAGCAGGATGGAACCCCGAATCACGTACTGGTAAAACGTGTCGATGTTTTTCAGGTTCATCGCATTCTCGATGATCGCCAGAATCAGCACCCCGGCAATCACGTGCCGGATCATGCCGATCCCGCCGCTCAACGACACCCCACCCAGCACACAGGCGGAAATCACCGTCAATTCAAAACCCTGGCCGATCATCGGCTGGCCGGAGGTCATGCGCGAAGCCAGGATCACCCCGGCCAAGGCACCGATAACCCCGTGCACGGCGAAGATGATGATCTTGGTCCGGTCGACGTTGACCCCGGCCAGCAGCGCCGCTTCCTGGTTGCCGCCAATGGCCATGGTGTTGCGCCCGTAGGTGGTGTAATTGAGCAGCCAACCAAAAAACAGGAAACAGCCGATGGTGATCAGGATTGGCACCGGCACGCCGAACAACTGGCCATTGCCATAGATGAAGAACTGATCCTGGGACACGCCGACGGCCTTGCCGTTGGCAAAGATATAGGCCAGGCCACGCACGATTTGCATGGTCGCTAACGTGGTGATCAGCGCGTTGATCCGCAGCTTGGCAATCACGATCCCGTTGATCAGCCCGACAAGCAGCCCCAGCAGCAGTGCCGCGCCGATACCGAGCAACACGCTGTCGGTGTCGCGCATCACCACCGCGGCAACGACCCCGGCACAGGCAATCACCGAGCCCACCGACAAGTCGAAATGCCCGGACGCCAGGCAATACAACATGGTGCACGCGGCGATGCCCGTGGTGGAAATCGCCAGCCCCAGACCGCGCATGTTCAGGGGCGAGAGGAAGTTGTCGATGAGCAGGGTGCAGAGCACAAAGATCCCCAGCGCCGCCAACAGCATCGCCCAATTATCGAGCAGGGCGCGCACATCCAGGGGTTTGTGCGTCGTCGGCAACGCGTTGTTTTGGGTTGTCATAGTCACCTCTCAGTTCACCTGGCCGTCAGCGCGTTGGCGCGGCAAGGCCAGTTGCAGCAAGTTGGATTCATTGGCCTGTTCGCGGCTTTTCTCGCCGCGCATCACGCCTTCGCAAAGCACCAGGACGCGGTCGGAGACGCCCATCACCTCCATCAGGTCGCTGGACACGACGATCACCGCAATCCCGCTGGCGGCCAGGTTATGGATAATCTGGTAAATCTCGGCTTTCGCGCCGATATCGATACCGCGCGTCGGCTCGTCGAGCAGCAGCACCTTCATCGGCATCGACAGCCAGCGCCCCAGAATGGCCTTCTGCTGATTGCCCCCCGACAGGTACATGATTTTCTGCGCCGCATGGGGCGTTTTCACTTTCAACGCCTTGATCTGCTTCTCGGCGTTGCTCTTCTCCCAACCGTCGTGCAACAGCCAGCCAAACCGGGAATGAGCGCCGCGTGCGCTGATGTTGATGTTCTCGGCAACGCTCGCAAGCGGCACGATGCCCTCCTTCTTGCGGTCCTCGGGACACAGCAGGACCCCGGCGGCAATGGCATCGCGCGGCGAGCGCAGTTTCAGTTCCTCACCGCACAGCCGCAGGCTTCCGGCCGTACTGCGCTCAAGCCCGCCAAGCAAGCGCAGCAGCTCGGTGCGCCCGGCACCGACCAGCCCGAACAGGCCCAGAATCTCGCCTTTATACGCCTCGAAACTCACCGCAGAGCGCAAGCCAGGCCCCAACAGACCATCGACCTTGAGCGCCACCTCGCCCCGTTGACGAGGGCGGTAGTCGTAGATGTCCTGAATGTCGCGACCGACCATGCAGGTGACCAACTGATCGTGGGTCAGCTCGCTCATGTCCTCGAACGTGCGCACGTAACGACCGTCCTTGAACACGGTCACTGCATCGCAGATACGGTACACTTCCTCCATGCGATGGGAAACGTACAGCACCACTTTGCCCTCATCCCGCAGGCGTCCGATGATTGCCATCAAGCGCTCGATTTCCCGGGCCGACAGGCTGCTGGTGGGTTCGTCGAAGGCAATCACATGGGCGCCACGGGACAACGCCTTGGCGATCTCCACCAACTGCCGTTGCCCCAGGGACAGACGGCCGAGCTTTTCCAGCGGATCGATTTCATCGGCCAGGCCCTTGAGACAGGCCAGTGCCTGCTCGCGCAACGCACGGCGGTTGATCACACCGAAACGGGTCGGCAAATGCCCGAGAAACAGATTTTCCGCCACGGTCATTTCCGGCACCAGGTGCAACTCCTGGTGGATGACAGCCACTCCGCAGGCAATGCTGTCGGCGGCGCACTTGAAGACCATCGTCTGCTCGCCGATCTGCAGGCTTCCGCTGCTGGGGCTGTAGGCGCCGCCGAGGACTTTGAGCAAGGTCGACTTGCCTGCGCCGTTTTCGCCCATCAGGGCATGCACCCGCCCCGGGTGGGCAGTAAAGCTGATAGCGTCCAGCGCCTTGACCCCGGGAAAGGTTTTGCCAATGCCGTTGAAGCACAGACTGCCGCTGGCACTGTGCTGTTGTTTGTTCAATTGCGCATGCATAACCACCTCATCACACCGATCACTCAGCCTTGTCGCCAAGGCCGCCGAGGAAAGCAACCGACCTCAGTTCCACAGACCGATCTTTTCCAGTTCCTGCTTGAAGTTGTCGCGTGTGATCAGTGTCACCTTGTCCATCGCGGTGTATTTCGCGGGTTCCTTGCCGGTGGTGACCCACTCGAACATCATGCTCGCGGTGTTGTAACCCTCAAGGTGCGGACTGGGCAGCATCGAGCCGAAGAAGCCACTGTTGGGCTTCTTCAATTCGCCGATGGCATCGGTGCCATTGATACCGATACCAATGACATTGGCGGCGGCAAAACCGGCGCTTTCGGTGGCGCGCACGGCGCCCAGTACGCTGTTGTCGTTCATGCCGCCGACGATCAGGTTTTTCGCCGCACCCGGCAGCTTCACCAGTGCCGAGTTGGTGGCGTCCATGCTGCCCGGCACGTCGAGGGTCTTGAGCGGCGCAAACAGGATGTGGTCTTTCGGCAGGCCGGCGTCTTCAAGGGATTTGACTGACCCATCGATACGTTTCTTGCCGGTGTCGAGTTCGTTGTAGGTAGTGATCACCGCGTAGGTGTCTTTCCAGTCCCAACCGCGCTTCTTCGCTTCGCCAGCCATGGCGGCACCTTGCTGCTGACCCACTTCGAAGGCGGCCATGCCGAGGTAGGGCACGTCCTCCATGAACTTGCCGCTGGCATCGACGAAGCGGTCATCCACCGCAATTACTTTCAAATCATTGGCCTTGGCCCTGGCCACGATCGCAGGGCCCAGGGACACATCCGGCGCGCAAATCACGAAGCCCTTGGCGCCGTTGGCGGCGAGGCTGTCGATGGCCGAGAGGGTTTTCTCGCCATCCGGCACGGCGATCTTGATCACGGTAAAGCCCTTGTCCTTACCGGCCTTTTCAGCGAAAGCCCATTCGGTCTGGAACCAGGGCTCCTCCGCTTGCTTGACCAGAAACCCGATCTTCGCGGGCTCGGCGGCGGCCAGCAACAGGCTGCTCATGCTGACGGCCGATGCCGCCAGGGCGATACTGCACAGGGAACGGATTACACGATGACGACGATTCATAAGGTGACTCCTTGTTGTTTTTGTGAGTACGAGCTGTGAACCAGTGCAGCCTGATGCTTGAAATTTATCCTGCAAATCGGTGACAGATTTTCCCGGCGATATCGACCTCAATGGCCAGCACCGCCCCGTCCAACGGATGATTGAGCGGGCTTGCGGCGCTGGTGATGTACAAGGTTCGCAGATCCTTGCCACCGAACACGCAACTGGTCGGTCGGCTGACGGGGAGCTCGACCACGCGGTCGACCTCGCCGTCGGGCGCCAACCTGAGCAGGCAACCGCCGTCCCAGCGGGCGTTCCAGAGATAGCCTTGGGCGTCCATGGCCGAACCGTCCGGGACGCCGCGCGGGTGCGGCCCGAACCACTTCCGGGGTGGTTCGAGTTGGCCGTCGATACCGATCGAATACCGATACAGCGTGCCGTCCAGGCTGTCGCCAAAATACACCTGCGTGGCGTCCTCGCTCCAAAGCAAGGTATTGGGAATACCCAGGCCACGCAGTAGTGGCGTAACTCGCGCATCGGCGTCGATACGGAACAAGCCACCGGAACGCCGCAGGACCGGCAGGTCTTCGCCCTGCTCCCCGATGTTGTTCTGCATGGTGCCCAGCCAGAGCCTGCCCCCGGCATCGCAACGGGCCTCGTTGGGACGATTRCCCGGTTGCGAATCGGCGACGCAGAGCAAGGTCAGGCGCGGCGCCGCTTGCGTGGAGCTCAGGTCAAGGCGATACACGCCGCTGCTCAGGGTCACCAACGCATCGCCGCTTTCGCAGGGAATGAACGCCGACACAGGCTCCGGCAATTGCCAGACCTGCAGATTTTCGCCACTCAGGCGTAATGCCTGTTGGCCGGCAATATCGACCCAATACAGGGCCTGCCCCGGCGCGTCCCAGAACGGACCCTCGCCCAGTTGCGCACGGTGTTCGGTCACTGCGGTCCACACCATGAAGCCTCCTGGATAGTTACTGTTTTTCGGGCGCTGACGAGCTTGCTCGCGTTACAGCCGGTCACGCGATGGCTGTCCATCCACCAGACGTTGAATGCGCAACGGGTTGGCATTTTTCAATGCGTCCGGGAGCAAACTGTCGGGGTAGTTTTGAAAGCACACCGGGCGCAGGAAACGGTCGATGGCCAGGGTCCCCACCGACGTGCCGCGGGCATCCGAGGTCGCCGGAAAAGGCCCGCCATGCACCATCGAGTCACAGACCTCGACACCGGTCGGATAACCATTGAGCAAGATGCGACCGACCTTCTGCTCCAGTAACGGCGTCAGCTCGCTGAACTGCGCGAAGTCCGCGGTTTCACCAATGATCGTCGCCGTCAGTTGGCCGTGCAGCCCATGCAATGCGGCGCTGAGTTGCGCCTGATCGGCCACTTCAACAAACACGGTGGTTGGACCGAACACTTCTTCCTGCAGCACTTCATCGCCATTGACCAGCAAACTCGCATTAGCCTTGAACAACTGTGGCTGCGCCTGATTACCCGCTTGTGGATGGCCGGCCAGGTGCTCGATGCCAGGGTGCGCAAGGAGCCTTTGCAAGCCTTTGCCATAACTGCTCAAGGTGCCGGTGTTGAGCATGGTCTGGGCGGGCTGGTCGCCGATCAGTTGCGCGACCTGCCGAGTGAACGCAGTGAACTGCGGCGAACCGATGCCGATCACCAGGCCCGGGTTGGTACAGAACTGACCGCAGCCTTGCACCACCGAGGCGGTCAGGTCACGGGCGATGGTATCTGCCCGCGCTTGCAGCGCCTGGGGCAACACGATCACCGGGTTGATGCTCGACATCTCGGCGAACACCGGGATCGGTTGCGGGCGTGCCGCAGCCATGTCGCACAGCGCTCGACCGCCCTTGAGCGAGCCGGTGAAACCGACCGCCTGGATTGCCGGATGCTTGACCAACGCCTCACCGACCCCGGCGCCATAGATCATGTTGAATACGCCAGCGGGCATTCCGTTTGCCTCGGCCGCCCGGATGATCGCATCGGCGACCCGTTCGGCGGTCGCCATATGCCCGCTGTGCGCCTTGAAAACCACGGGACAACCGGCTGCCAGCRCCGCCGCCGTGTCGCCGCCGGCAGTGGAAAACGCCAGCGGAAAATTGCTCGCGCCAAACACCGCCACCGGCCCCAGGCCAATGCGGTACTGACGCAGATCCGGGCGCGGCAACGGTTGGCGATCAGGCAGCGCCCGATCGATGCGCGCCCCGTAGAAATCGCCACGACGCAGCACGTCGGCGAACAGGCGCATCTGGCCACTGGTACGCTTGCGCTCGCCCTGGATGCGGGCAACGGGCAGCGCGGTTTCACGGCAAACCAGGGCGATGAACTCATCGTCCAGCGCATCCAGTTCATCGGCCACTGACGCCATGAAATACGCGCGACGCTGCGCACTCAAGGCTCGATAGGCCGGATAGGCCGTCGCGGCAGCATTGGCGGCGGCATCGACCTCCTGCGCCGTCGCCTGGTGGAAAGCATGGGGCAATGCTTCGCCAGTCTGCGCGTCGAAGCTCTGCAGGGTCACGGTGCCAGTCGCACTGCGCCGGCCGCCGATGTAGTTGTGACCAAGAATCCGAGTCATGCCTGTCTCCTTAAAGTGTGCCTACTTGACCGGGGGCCAGCTCCGCGTCGCCGCTGGAGATACCGTTGATCAAGGGCGCGCCGAACTCCGCCTGGCTGATTTCGAACACATCGCCCGGCTGCGTACGGATACCGTCTGCGAAAGACAGGGTCGCGGTGCCGAAGAAGTGAATGTGTACATCCCCCGGCCGCAGGAACTGACGGTATTTGAAGTGGTGGTATTCAAGGTTTTCCAGGCTGTGGCACATATTGGCTTCGCCACTGAGGAACTCGTTCTGCCATACGACCTTGCCATTACGCAAAATGCGACTGCTGCCAGCCAGGTGCCGGGGCAGCTCACCGACCCGCAGTTCAGGACCATAGCTGCAGTTGCGTAATTTGGAGTGGGCCAGGTACAGGTAATTCCTGCGCTCCATGACGTGATCGGAGAACTCGTTGCCCACGGCAAACCCCAGGCGATAAGGCTTGCCGTCGTGGCCGATGACATACAGGCCGCCGATTTCCGGCTCTTCGCCGGCGTCTTCAGCGAATGGCGGCAGCGCGAATGCCTGACCCGGACGCACGACGGYGCTGCCGTCGCCCTTGTAGAACCATTCCGGTTGCACACCGACCTGACCGGCAGCGGGTTTACCGCCTTCCACACCCCACTTGAAGATCCGCATGGTGTCGGTCATCGCGCTGTCGTCACCGGCCTGCTGATGCATTTTGTCCCGTGCCGCCGCGCTGCCCAGATGGGTCAGGCCGGTGCCGCTGACCAGCATATGCGCCGGGTCCGGGTGATCCAGTGGCACCAGGATCCTGAGTTCGGCCAGCAATTGCGCATAGTCGTGACTCCCTCCCAGGCCGAGGCGCTGGACCTGCTGCCGCAGATCGACGCCCGTCTCGATGGCGGCCAGCGCCAGCTCGCGCACCGTGCGCGCGGATTGCACTTCACGGACCAGACCGTCCTCGACCACCCCGACCCGGCGCTCGCCGTTACTCAATTCGAACTGAACTAAACGCATGAACCTTCTCCTGATCGCGGGCTCAGGAAAAGCTTTGGTTTCAGCGTGATGCGACGAATCGGTCGCAGCTCCTGACCCATGGGATCGATCTCCAATTGTTATTTTTATGGAAGCTCGGGGACGCCTCTCGCGGAAAACCGCCAGGGTCATACCTCAGTTGCAAACGACTATATAGTATTACTATTTACTCAACAAGACTTCCAAATCTGAGATTTTGCGCTTAAGTTAAGGCCAGAAAAGAACAATATAGTCTTACTATAAGAGATCTAGCCATGTCTGATAAAAAACCCGACCTGCGCTCCGCCCAGTGGTTTGGTACCGCCGACAAGAACGGCTTCATGTACCGCAGCTGGATGAAGAACCAGGGCATTGCCGACCATCAGTTCCATGGCAAGCCCATCATCGGGATCTGCAACACCTGGTCGGAGCTGACCCCGTGCAACGCGCACTTCCGTCAGATTGCCGAGCATGTCAAACGCKGGGTGATCGAGGCCGGCGGCTTTCCCGTGGAGTTCCCGGTGTTCTCCAACGGTGAGTCGAACCTGCGCCCCACCGCCATGCTCACCCGCAACCTGGCGAGCATGGACGTCGAGGAAGCCATTCGCGGCAACCCGATCGACGGTGTGGTGCTGCTGACCGGCTGCGACAAGACCACGCCGGCGCTGCTGATGGGTGCCGCCAGTTGCGACGTCCCCGCCATCGTCGTCACCGGCGGACCGATGCTCAACGGCAAACACAAAGGCCAGGACATCGGCTCGGGTACCGTGGTGTGGCAACTCAGCGAACAGGTCAAGGCCGGCACCATCAGCCTCGACGACTTCCTGGCGGCCGAGGGCGGCATGTCTCGCTCGGCGGGGACCTGCAACACCATGGGCACCGCCTCCACGATGGCCTGCATGGCCGAGGCACTGGGCACCTCCCTGCCCCACAACGCGGCGATTCCGGCGGTGGATGCGCGCCGTTATGTCCTGGCGCACATGTCCGGGATGCGCGCGGTGGAGATGGTTCGCGAAGACCTGAAACTGTCGAAGATTCTCACCAGGGAAGCCTTCGAAAATGCCATTCGCGTCAACGCTGCCATCGGCGGCTCGACCAACGCGGTGATTCACTTGAAAGCCATCGCCGGACGCATCGGCGTCGAGCTTGAACTGGATGACTGGACCCGCATCGGTCGCGGCATGCCAACCATTGTCGACCTGCAACCGTCCGGGCGTTTCCTGATGGAAGAGTTCTACTATGCCGGGGGCCTGCCGGCCGTCCTGCGCCGCCTCGGCGAAGCCAACCTGATTCCTCATCCCGACGCCTTGACCGTCAATGGCAAGTCGATCGGCGACAACACCAGAGAGGCACCGATCTACGGCCAGGACGAAGTGATCCGCACCCTCTCCAACCCGATCCGCGCGGACGGCGGCATCTGCGTGCTGCGTGGCAACCTGGCCCCTCTCGGTGCTGTGCTCAAGCCTTCCGCCGCCAGCCCCGAACTGATGCAGCATCGCGGCCGTGCGGTGGTGTTCGAGAACTTCGACATGTACAAGGCGCGGATCAACGACCCGGAGCTGGACGTCGATGCCGACTCGATCCTGGTGATGAAAAACTGCGGTCCCAAGGGTTATCCCGGCATGGCGGAAGTAGGCAACATGGGCTTGCCGGCCAAATTGCTGGCCCAGGGCGTCACCGACATGGTGCGGATTTCCGACGCGCGCATGAGCGGCACGGCGTACGGTACGGTGGTCTTGCACGTCGCCCCGGAAGCAGCTGCCGGCGGACCTTTGGCCGCCGTGAAAGAAGGCGACTGGATCGAACTCGATTGTGCCAATGGGCGTCTGCACCTGGACATCCCGGACGCCGAGCTGGCGGCGCGCATGGCCGACCTGCAAGCGCCACAGAAACTGATCGTGGGCGGCTATCGCCAGCTGTACATCGACCACGTGCTACAGGCGGACCAGGGCTGCGACTTCGACTTTCTGGTGGGTTGCCGCGGCGCCGAGGTGCCGCGTCATTCACACTGATAGTGAATCGGTTCAGGCGTACAGGAGCGCCTGATAGAGGCGGCAGCGATGTTATGATGCCGTGTATTTCGTCAGAGCAGCGCCCCTGTCATGGATCAGCAGTCCCCCAAGCCACGCAAGAGCATGCATGCCCAGATCGTCCAGGAGCTGGGCATGCACATTGTCTCCGGACGCCTCAAGCCGGAAGAACGATTGCCCCAGGAAGCAACGCTGTGCGAGACCTATCAGGTCAGTCGGTCGGTACTGCGCGAAGCCACCCGGGTGCTGAGCGCCAAGGGGCTGGTGTACTCCAAGCCACGGGTCGGCGCGCTGGTGCGCCCACGCTCGAAATGGCACTTGCTGGATCCCGACGTGCTGTCCTGGCTGATGCAGTCCACACCTCACAGCGAGTTCTTCAACACCTTGTCGGGCGTGCGCCGAATCCTTGAGCCGGAAATCGCCGCCATGGCCGCCACTACGGCGACCGATGCCGACATCGCGATCATCGAAAAAGCCTACCAGGCCATGGAAACGGCAACGACCCACGAGAACCTCTTGCAGGCGGACCTGGATTTTCACCATGCGATCGCCGACGCGACCCGCAACGACTTGCTCGCCTACATGTGCAACATGCTTTCGCTGCCGCTGCGCGAGTCAATCAGTATCACCAACCGGCGCCCCGACATTCAAAGGCTCAGCCTGCCCCGGCACAAGGCGATACTGACCGCCATCAAGAATCGTGACGCCCTCGGTGCCCGGCATGCCTCGCTGGTGCAACTTGACGACACCCGTGTCGCCCTGGATACCGTGATGAATGTCCTTACCCCGCTGTAACGCAGGCCCGGCTCAGGCCTTGGCCCCCAACTCGGCGGAAAGCCGGGCGGCGACCTGCTTGATCAGCGGAATCAGCTCGGCCATTTTCTCCAGCGGCATATAGGGTACGGTGCTGGCGATGCTGATCCCGGCGACGATTCGCCGGCTGGCATCGCGTACCGGCGCCGCGACACAGCGGATCGACGGTTCATTGTCTTCCAGGTCAAAGGCGTAGCCACCCGCCACGTACTCCAGCATGCGCTGCTGGAATTGCTCCCAGGTTGGCTCCGGGCGCTGCGGCCATAACACATTTTTCCCGTCCGCCGGCAAGCTGATCCGATACAGGCGCTGCCACTCCTGCGGCGAGTCATCGAGCATCAGCGCCTTGCCGATCCCGGTGCGCGCCAAGGGCATGCGATGGCCGACCCGCGAACGCATTTCCGGACCATTGCGCCCGGGATTCTTGTGCAAGTACAGCACGTCGTCGTCTTCACGAATCGCCAGGTGAATGGTATCGCCGGTCAACGCCGACAACTCGTCCAGATACGGCCCGGCCAGGGTCACCAGCGGCAGCGCTTCGCGCGCCTGGAAACCCAGCTCGATCAGCTTGGGCCCCAGCAGGTAACCGATTTGCGGCACCACCCGCAGATAGCGCTCCTCCACCAGGCAGCTGGCCAACCGGTGGGTGGTGCTGCGGGTGGTACCGATCAGCCGGGCAATTTCCTTGAGGTCGCGAGCACCACTGGCCACGGCCTGAACCACCCCCAGGCCGCGTAGCAGCGTCTGGGTACCTGTCGGCGCGGCGTCCTTGGCGTTTTTTGCGACGTCTTCCTGCATATCTGGCCTTCAACAATCAGCGAGGGAACCGGCGGCATTATGGTCGCCCGGTCTTGCGCTTGCCAGGGTCTGTACGAGAACTCGCCGAGCGGCGATCAGGCAAGGCAAAAACAGGCGAGGAAGCGGAGTTTACGGGTTGTAAATGAGCTTTCCGAGCCTGTTTTTAACGCAGCATGATCGTCGCGCAGGCAGTTATCGTACAGAGCCTAGAGCTCGATCCGCGCCACTTTGCCCACCAGCAACACATAGGACAGGGCGCCGATCAACGCCAGCGCGGCGATGTAGGTGATCGCCGGGGCGAAGGAGTCGCCGCTGGCGAGAAAGCCGATCACGATCGGCGTGGCGATCGCCGCCAGATTACCGATGCAGTTGAACACCCCGCCCGTCAGCCCCAACAAGCGTGCCGGTGCCAAGGTCGAGACCAGCGACCAGCTGATCGAAGCCAGCCCGTTGCCGAAAAACGCCAGCGCCAGGAAGGCGATCACCCACGGCGTCGATTCGACAAAGTTGGCACCGATGATCGAGGTGGAAATCAGCAACCCACCAATGATCGGCAACTTGCGGGCGAAACCGATCGTCGCGCCGCGGCGGATCAGCCAGTCAGAGAAGACCCCCGAGCAGAGCACGCCAATGAACGCCGCGAGAAACGGCAGCGACGCCAGCAGACCGGACTTGATGAAGTCCATACCGCGATACTTCACCAGATAGGTCGGAAACCAGGTCAGGAAAAACCACAACGTCGAATTGAGGCAGAACTGTCCGAGGTAGATGCCCCACAACTTGCGTTGGCTCAACACAGTGCCCAGGTCCGTCCAGCTGAACGGTGCCTTGCGCCGAGCCGTCTCGGCCTGGATATCGACCAGCCCGCCGCCCTCACGGATGAGCTCGACTTCCGCCAGATTGGCCCCCTTGAAATCCCGTGGCTCGCGATACACCGCGTACCACACGGCCGCCCAGAGAATCCCCACCACACCAGTGCTGACGAACACCATGTGCCAGCCGTATTGCTGTTGCAGCCAGGCCAATACAGGGGTCAGAAAGGCCAGCCCGACGAACTGCCCGGAGGTGTAGAAGCCGATAGCGGTCGCGCGCTCACGCTCGGGAAACCAGGTGGTCACCACCCGGCTGTTGATCGGATAGGCAGGCGCTTCCAGCGCGCCCACGGCCATGCGCAAAACGAACAGCGCGATGAAGCTGGCGGCGAAACCGAGCAGCACCGTGGCCAGCGACCACAGCAGCAGCGCGACGCTGTAAAGGATGCGCGGCGGCACCCGGTCCACCAGCCAGCCACCGGGGATCTGCATGGCGGCGTAGGTCCAGCCGAACGCCGAGAAGATCAGCCCGACATGGATCGGATCGATACCCAGTTCGCTGGTCAGCGCCGGGGCCGCAATCGACAGGTTGCTGCGGTCCAGGTAGTTGATCACCACGGTGATGAACAACAGGACCATGATGAAAAAACGCTTGCGRCTCGGCGTCACCAACGACGCCTGCCCGGTGAAAGTCTCAGGATGCATGGGGTGCCTCTTCTTATGATTATTGAGGGCGATACAAAGACTTGTGCTGATGCTTTGTGGGAGCGAGCTCGCTCGCGATTGGGCCGACCGGTATGCCTGAACATCCTCGCTGCACATGCCGCCGTCTTCGCGAGCAGCTCGCTCCCACAGGGGAACTACGTTGGGTCAGGCCACTATTACCACTCTGCAAAACTGCCATCGGCATGGCGCCAGATCGGGTTGCGCCAGCGGTGGCCGATGGCGGCGCGCTCGGCAACGTATTCCTCGTTGATCTCGATGCCCAGGCCCGGGCCGTTCGGGATCTTCACGAACCCCTGGTCATAGTCGAACACCCGCGGATCCTTGACGTAATCGAGCAGGTCATTGCTTTCGTTGTAATGGATGCCCAGGCTCTGTTCCTGGATAAACGCGTTGTAGCAAACCGCGTCCAGTTGCAGGCACGCCGCCAGGGCAATCGGGCCCAACGGGCAATGCAACGCCAGCGCCACGTCGTAGGCTTCGGCCATATTGGCGATCTTGCGGGTTTCGGTGATACCGCCGGCATGAGAGGCATCCGGCTGGATGATGTCGACATAGCCCTCGCTGAGCACCCGCTTGAAATCCCAACGGGAAAACAACCGCTCGCCCAGCGCAATCGGTGTGCTGGTCAGCGGCGCCAACTCTTTCAATGCTTCGTAGTTTTCGCTGAGCACCGGCTCTTCGATGAACATCAGCTTGTAGGCGTCGAGCTCCTTCATCAGCACCTTGGCCATCGGTTTGTGGACCCGGCCATGGAAGTCCACGCCGATTCCCACATTCGGTCCCACCGCATCACGCACGGCGGCGACATTGGCCAGCGCCAGATCGACTTTCTCGAAGCTGTCGACGAATTGCAGCTCTTCGGTACCGTTCATTTTCACCGCGGTGAAACCACGCTCGACGGCGTCCCTGGCAGCCCTTGCGGTGTCGGCCGGGCGGTCGCCGCCGATCCACGAATAGACGCGAATCCTGTCGCGCACCTGACCGCCCAGCAGATCGCTCACCGACACACCGAGGGCTTTACCCTTGATGTCCCACAGCGCCTGATCGATCCCGGCCAGGGCGCTCATGTGAATCGCGCCACCACGGTAGAAACCACCGCGATAGAGCACGGTCCAGATGTCTTCGATATTGCGTGGGTCTTTACCGATCAAGTAATCCGAAAGTTCTTCCACCGCCGCAGCGACGGTATGGGCGCGCCCCTCGACCACCGGCTCGCCCCAACCGGTCACGCCCTCGTCGGTTTCGACCTTGAGGAAGCACCAGCGCGGCGGAACGATGAAGGTCGTCAGTTTGGTGATTTTCATCTTCTGCTCTCTTTTTATTAATGCAGTCTTGATGGATGCAGCGCACGCGGCGCCAGACAAATCTCAGCGCAGCGCGTTCCAGGCCGCGACATACGCCCTGGCCCGAACGGCTACTTCCTCAGGCGTGAGTCCCGGCTTGAACAACCCGGAACCCAGGCCAAAGCCTTTGACGCCTGCCTCGACAAACGCCTGCATGTTGTCTGGAGTAATCCCGCCTACCGGCAGCAGCACGGTCCCGGCCGGCAGCACCGCCAACCAGGCCTTGACCACCGCAGGGCCCATTTGCTCTGCCGGGAACATCTTCAAGACATCGGCGCCTTCGGCCAGTGCAGCAAAGGCTTCGGTCGGCGTGGCAACGCCAGGCGACAAGTACAAACCCGCCGCCCTGGCCGCACGCAACACCTTGGGATCACTGTGGGGCATGACGATCACCTGGCCGCCGGCCGCCTTCACTTGCAGGACCTGTTCCGGGGTCAACACCGTACCGGCGCCGATCAGGCAATCGGCGGGCAAGATGCTGCGCAGGATGCGGATGCTTTCGTACGGTTCGGGGGAGTTGAGTGGCACTTCAATGACGCGAAAACCTGCCTGATACAACACCTCCCCGATGGCCGCCGCCTCTTGCGGGCGCAGGCCGCGGAGGATTGCGATCAGACCGTTTTTCGCCAGTGCTTGCTTGAGCATGTCAGACCTCTAGTCGGGTTGAACGGAAGTAGTTTTACCGAGCAGCCCGGCCGCGACCGCCAGTTGCCACAAACCGCGTTCGGTGGCTTGTTCGGCCAAGGTCACATGAGAAAAACCGCAGGTAGCGAGGGCTCGTTGATAGCGGGCACAGAGTTGGGCATTGCCGATCAGAACGATCGATGGAAGCTTTGCGCTGTGGCGGCGATGACGATGCACCGTTGCCAGCGCGGACAACTCATGACCAATCAATAGGCCAGACAAATAGTCCGGCTGTGCTGTGGCACTGAGCTCGCCGGTCAGGCCAAGGCTGCGTGCACTGAACAGCGTCGACAGCGGGCCGATCTCACCGTCCGCCGACAACGCCACCTGTACACCGCGATCAAAGGCCTCGCTGTCGAAGGCGGCGTCGCGCTGTTGCGTGCGCCCGAGAATGCTGTGCTCGCTGAGCACTGCGAATAGCTCGCCAGTCATGAACGTGTCGAAATGAGTGATACAGCCTTCGACCACTTCGACCCATTTCGAATGGCTGCCCGGCAGGCCGATCAGCAGATTGTCCCCTACCCCGACTGGCAGGTTTTGCAGCACGCCAAGGACCTGGGTTTCCTCGCCGCGCATCACATTCGGCAACCGCGAACGCTGGATGACGCCGGGCACGATATGCACATCGACGCCGCGCAGGCTGCGCACGGTTTGCAGGGACGTGCCGAGATTGGCGACATTCGCCGGCGTATCGCAGTAAGCCGCTTCACGCCAGCCCTGCGCACTGCCGACCATACCGCAGGCGATCACCGGAAGACCGGGCTGCGCATCGAGCCAGTCACCGCAGGCCTCATCGAACGCCAGTTCAAATCCGTCGGTGCATAACTGGCCGGCGATCACCCGCGGCGCTTTCGGCAACTGCATGATCCCCGACGCCAGCGAGCGCTGATCGAGAACACAACCATTCGGGCCAAGCTTGTACGCACGAAGGGACGTCGTCCCCCAATCGAGCGCGATCAATTGCGCCAGCATCGCTTCACCTGTTTTGTTTTTGGCAGTGAGTGAGCTGGACTATAAACCTAGCGGAAGAAAAATCTCAATATGTAAATTTAATTCCCACATATTGGGATTTGGTAAAAGCTATTCTTGATCTTTCGCTCCGAACCCGACGCTTTCTGAGCAACACTTCACCATCCCAGGTTCGCCCATACCGAGCCGATCGGTATCCCCCTCACCTGAATCACTGATGCTCAAATTCGAACCGTTCGTCCTGACGTAGGGGCGTTGCGTCCCTTTAAACTGTCAGTCTGACTGAAAGAGCCAACACCTTTATTTCTTGTTAATTGCTTTCAATAAGTCTGCCGTAGGAACGTGCATGATTTTTGAGAAGTAGGTCTTGTAGGGGGTGGTATGGACTCGAAACACGCAAGAAATATAATCTCGCTTGAGCAACAACGGCTTCAAGGTATCTCCCTCGAGATAGATCTCTCCCCCCTTGCCCTCTTCTGAGTCAGTGAAAATCATATTTGCCCTGTAGTTGGCCTGTCCCTTATCTTTGACCAACTCAACCAACCCGAAGCCTGATAGCTTAATGTGATGCGCCTGCGAAAAGTCGAGATCATCTTCCAGCGAACAAACTAGCCCCTCTCCAATCCGAGACTTGAACAAATCAAGAATTGCCACATCGGAATCGAAATAAACCTGATATATACCCGTTTTACGAAGCTCATCCACACTCAAATACTCAAGTGTAGCGATGGGCTTTCCATGATTCAGCGAGCAGGAAGCACACATCAACATAAATATTAGCAAAAGAAACTTATGCACTTCAATTCACCCCCTGAAATAGCTCAAAATTGATTCATTAAATATCTGTCGCGCAGACTTTCCACCGGGCAATGGCTTCAAAAACATCCTATCGGCATCCGCATGATTGACATCAACCCTCCCCATTACATTTGGCCCTTCCACCACCTCCCATTGCTCGCCAAAATCCGCAACAAGATCTGACACATTCCAGTCCACTGCAGCAGCTCGAATATTAATCCAGTAGTCGGCCTTTGGCTTTGGCTTCCTCCTAAAGATATTTGATATGCCAAAGACAATTTTCCCCTCTCCAACGGGATCTAAAGTAATCAACATTACTCACAGCAAACCCTTTATCAGTCAAAACACTAGAGAGGTGTGCACCATTCCAGCCACCAAGGCTATGACCAACAATATAAATCGCAGTAGAACAATTAGGAATTCTACTCAAGACATTCTTTTCAAGACCCTCATCATTAACAAATGCATTATAACCAAGAGCCCATGAAGGGCATCGCGCCAAAATCTCCAACTGCTTTGCATCGTCAACGGCAATTTTACGAACAGCGTCTATATTATTAGGTCCCGTACCATAATAACTTTCTTGGTCCCCAGCACCACCAATAAAGAATATAACTATGTCCCGTAACGCAATAGGTACCTGCTTCACGGAATTATCCGTCTTGCACGTCAGCGTATGAGTCTTCACTTCTCGTTTTGGCTGCTCTTGCTTCACCGCCGTGCTTTCACCCGCCATCCCCAATCACTCCACAAACAATTTAATGGTTTCAGCCAGATGTGAACTGACGGTATGGGTGAAGCCAGCAGCATCCGTGATGCCATGTTCTTCGCTGCCGTCGCCGCGCAAAATGGTGTAGGGATGGTTCGGAACCGGCTCTCCAGTCACCTCATTCGTAACCTGGAGCTTGTCCGTAAAATGCACCGGCATCGGCAGCAGCCCACTGAACGCGGCGCCTCCACCACTCTGGCCGATGATCACGGTGCCTGAGCCGCCAGTCACCACATTGCCGTGACCACCGGTGCTGCCAAGCATGGCGGCATTGAGGCCGTTGATGAATACCGTACCGGACACCTCTCCCGTGATTGGGCTACCGCAAGCAGACTTGTCAGTCATGCGCGCCGCGCCGAGGCCGTCGAAGAACACGTCCGAGGAGCCGGAGACAATCGGGTTGGTGCCATGGCCCGGCAACGGGCACGCGGTTGGGTCGGTTACGCGGGCAGTGGGTTTTCCACTCACGTCAAAGCTCCTTGCTTTTGGGTTTCAGGATGAAAGTGATAGATATCGATGTCGGTAGCGGCGAAGCACCAACGGTTTTCAACGGGATCGAACAACGCGTGATGGTCGCCACCAGGTAGTGGGACTGAAGACGAACCGAGCGCGCGCCACGCCTCGTCGACCTGCCATTGCAGATCGGCATGGGAGGCGCTGTCGAGTTCGTTGAGAAAGGCGTTGTAGTTGCGCTGACCGACTCGCTCATAAGCGGTTTGCAACAAACTGGCCATCTGTGGGCCGAAGTCCAGATGGTGGCTAGCTGTCCATTGGCCAATATCGGAATAGGCATACCAGCCCATCGGCAGCAATGCGCCGTCACTCAGTAACGGCAGCCCGCCCTGACTGCAAAACCGCAACTGACGTGAAGTGCCAGCCAACCTTGCTGCTCTTGAATAAACAGATTGGGGTTGAAACTGGACAGTGGCACCACGCGGTACTCATTGAGACCGACCGTGCGCACCATCAATTCGGCATCCAGACGCGACACGAACGCGCGAATGGCTTTGCTGCCAGCGCGGCTGACGGTACAAAGAATTTCTACAGACTGCTGAAGGATGACGTCAGTGGAGCCAAGGTTTTTCACCAGTCCATACAGACGCATTGACGCCCGAAATCCGCTCATCGCCGGTCACTCGTTGATGCGGCGAAGGCCCCACGGGCGCGGGGAAAATAGTGCCAAAGGCATTGCAGGTGTCGTCCGTGAGCGCGCAAAGGGCGAACAGAATGCCGGACTAATACGGTCTCCACAACTTATTCGCGAAGACCTTCAAACAGGTCCTCGCGACAGATCAATTGCCCTCGGCAAACTCACGCAACACATTGCCATCCATGCGATAACGCACCCACTCTTCCTGCGGCTGGGCGCCGAGGGATTTGTAGAAGTCGATGGCCGGGGTGTTCCATTCCAGCACGCTCCATTCGAAGCGGCCGCAGTCGTTGGCGCAGGCGATTTTTGCGAGGTGGCGCAACAGTTGTTTGCCGGCGCCGCCACCGCGTTGTTCGGGGGTGATGTAGAGGTCTTCGAGGTACAGGCAGTTGCTGCCGAGCCAGGTCGAGTAGCTGAAGAAAAACACCGCGAAGCCAATCGGCAAACCGTCGCGCAGACAGATCAGGCCATGGGCGGTGGCRCCTTCACTGAACAGGCTGCGCTCAATGTCGGTAACACTGGCGATGACTTCATGCCGGGCGCGCTCGTAGTCGGCGAGTTCGGTGATGAACGCGAGAATTTGTGGCGCATCACTGGGGGTGGCCGGGCGGATTTCGATCGACATGGACGTGCCTTGTGAACAGTTGAAACCGCCATACTATGTCGGCGATCAGCGCTCGTCACATGTCACTTCAAAACTTGATCTACGGGCGTCACCACAAAAGTGCTCCACCCAAAAGGATTGTTATGAGCCTCGCGGCCTTCGCCCCACTGCAAAACCTCGCCTCAACCTTACTGCCCCACGCGCTGGAGCCGTCCGAGGATAGCGCCCACGATCTGTCGCACTTGCAACGGGTGTGGCGCAACGTTCAGCAGATTCACACCGAAGTAGGCGGTGACCTTGAAGTGCTGCTGGCCGCAGTGTTGCTGCACGACTGCGTGGCGGTGGAAAAGAACTCGCCGCTGCGTTCTCGGGCATCGCGGCTGGCGGCGGAAAAAGCCTCGGCAATCCTCAGCCAGTTGAATTGGCCCATGCATAAAAGCGCGGCAGTCGCTCACGCCATCGAGGCCCACAGTTTTTCAGCGAACATCGCACCGATCACGATTGAAGCAAAAATACTCCAGGACGCCGATCGCCTCGACTCCCTTGGCATGCTCGGCGTTGCGCGCACGTTTTACATCGCCGGACGCATGGGTAGCACGCTCTACGACGCGCAAGATCCCACGGCAGCATCCCGCGAGTACGACGACAAGCGCTTCTGCCTCGATCACTTCCAGACCAAGTTGTTGCACCTCGCCAATGGCTTCCAGACACCGACCGGCAAGCGTCTGGCGCAGCGACGCCACGAACGCCTGAAGCGCTTCATGGACGAATTCATCGAGGAGATCGGTTTATCGCCCAGCGCTGCCTGAGGTGATTACTCCGATTTCCGCCATCCTTGAAACCGTTAAACCTTGCAACACTCCACAAGAGACATAGACCGTTCGTCGTGACTACGGCACCAATCAAAACGCTGACAACACCAATATCAGGTAACGGCTCTGGTTTTCTGGAGCCGCCACCCCTGATCAGACACGGGAGCATGACCATGACTCGTGGAAGCAAAGCCAAATACACTGCCGAACAGAAGCGCAAAGCTGCGCACATAGAGGCCAGCTACGAAGACAAAGGGATCTCCAAAGAAGAGGCCCAAGCCCGCGCCTGGGCGACAGTCAACAAACAATCCGGTGGCGGTGAGCGCGCAGGCGGGGCTGGTCGGACCAAACCTGCCGCCAAAAAAGCCTCCGACCGTCGGGAGTCGGCCAGACGCGCCGTCGCCACCCGCAAAGGGCTCTCACGAAACAGCAACGCGTCACGCGAGACACAGACCAAGGACAGCCTGATGAAAGAAGCCCGGGCAAAGAACATTCCCGGGCGCTCGACAATGCGCAAACAGGAGTTGATCGACGCATTGCGCAAGGCGGGCTAGAGAGAACAGAAGGCGACTTCCAAGGCGTCCCGCTCCTGCGGGAGATAAATGTGCAGGAGCGGGATTGTCCGTGATAGCAACTGCGCCTGCCGTTCAACCGTCGTTTCGGCCAACACGACACGAAGACCGGGGTCCCGCCCGGAGCAATTTGTACCATTGCGCTTTGTAAACTACGGTTAGCCGCGACAGATCAAGCAGTCAATAGCATCTGTTCCACTTGAATCCGCTATCGACAGGTATAAGCATGAACATGGATGCGTCTACGCAATACCCGATTGTTTTGGTTCACGGCCTTTTCGGTTTCGATACGATTGCCGGTTATCCCTACTTCTTCGATATCAAGGAAGCCTTGGAACACGCTGGTGCTCGGGTGTTTACGGTCAATATTCCAGCCGTAAACGGCAATGAGGAGCGCGGTGAAAAACTGCTCGAACAGGTCAACCGCATTTTGCAGGAAACAGGCGCCGCCAAGGTCAATCTGATCGGCCATAGCCAAGGTCCACTGGCCGCACGTTACGTAGCAGCGCTGCACCCGGAAAAGGTCGCGTCGGTCACCTCTGTCAGTTGTCCCAACCACGGCTCCGAGATTGCCGACCAATTGCATAAGGCGCTGACACCCGGAGAGTTGCCCGAAGCGTTCGTGCTGGCCTTGTTCAGCGCAGTCGGCACGTTCATTTCGCTGATCAGCGGCCACCCGCAAAACCCTCAGGACCCTCAAGCAGCTTTCGAATCGCTGACCAGCGCAGGGTTGGCTGAATTCRATCGCAAGTACCCGCAAGGGGTGCCGAAAGTC